>DASYRU010000564.1:0-7651 GCA_036004165.1 Actinomycetota bacterium | reverse complement strand
GGAAGGTCGGGATTGCGATCGCGATCAGGATGGCGATGATCAGCACCACCACCATCAGCTCGATCAGCGTGAAGCCGCCCTCCCGCTGCTCTCCCTGGAGCCGGCGCCGCATGAGCTGCAGCACGTGTGGTTCCCCTTTCTGGAAGCTGTCACCTTGCGCTACTCCCCTGTAGATCGGCCGCTCCGACTCCGGCTTGAGGGCCGGAATGAACTCGATACGGCCGACGACCGGGGGCGCTGGATGCTTTGCGTAGGCCCGCTTCAGGAATTCATCACTTGACGAGATTGATGATGTTGAACAGCGGCATATACAGCGCGACCACCATGCCGCCGACGGCGGCGCCCATGACGGCGATCAGGATGGGCTCGATCAGGCTGGTCAGGGAGGCGACGGCGGCCTCGACCTCCTGGTCGTAGAAGTCGGCGACCTTGCTGAGCATGGTGTCAAGGGCGCCGGTCTCCTCGCCCACCGCCATCATCTGCACGACCATGGCGGGGAAGGTGGGGTGCTTGGCCAGCGGCGTGGCCAGGCTCTCTCCTTCGCGCACCGAGTCCTGCACGTCGCGGATCGCCCGCGAGATGACCCCGTTGTTGACGGTGTCGGCGACGATCTCCAGCGCCTGCAAGATGGGCACGCCGGAGCGGATCAGCGTGGCCAGCGTGCGGGAGAAGCGCGACAGGGCGCTCTTGTGGAAGAGCGGGCCGAACACCTTCACCTTGAGCTTGAACTGGTCGAGGCGGTAGCGGCCGGCGGGGGTGGCGCGCCAGCGGCGGTAAGCGATCACCAGCCCGATCAGCGCCAACACCACCAGGGGGAAGAAGCGACGGATCCCGTCGGAGACGCCGATCAGCGTCCGGGTCGGCAGCGGCAACGTGCCGCCAAGCGAGGTGTAGAGGTTCTTGAAGGTCGGCACGATGAAGATCAGCATCGCGCTCACGATCAGCAGCACCATGACGAACACGACCACCGGGTAGGTCATGGCCGAGCGGATCTTGCCCCGCAGCTCGACCTCCTTCTCGAAGGTCTCGGCGACCTTGACCAGCACCTGGTCCAGGAAGCCGCCGACCTCGCCGGCCCGCACCATGGAGATGTACAGGCGGTTGAACGCCCTTGGGTGCTTGGCCATGGCGGCCGACAGCGACATGCCCTTCTCGACCTCGGCGCGGACCTGGGTGACGATCTCGGCCAGGCGCTTGTTGCCGGTCTGCTCCCCGAGGATGGTGAGCGCGCGCAGCAGCGACAGGCCCGAGTTGATCATCGTGGCGAACTGGCGCGAGAAGAGCGCCAAATCCTTGAGCTTGACCCGGCCGGCGCCTGGCAGGCGCAGCTCGGTCTTCAGGCCGGCGCTCTTCTCGGCCTCGATCGAGATGGGCGAGTAGCCGAGCTGGCGGAGCCGGGTGACGACCGCCTCTTCGCTGTCGGCCTCCAGGGTGCCGCCGAGCATCTTTCCTTCGCGGTCGCGGACGCGGTAGGCGTAGCTGGTTGGCATGGTGCCGGCCTTTCTCGGTTATCCGGGCCGCCCGCAGAGGCGGTTGAAGTCGGCGTCGTGGTGGCAGCGTTCCAGCGCCAACTCGTAGGCGACCTGGCCGCGCTGGACCAGGCCGGCCAGGGACTGGTCCATGGTCTGCATGCCGTGGCGGGCGCCGGCCTGCAGCGCCGAGTAGAGCTGGTGGGTCTTGCCCTCCCGGATTAGGTTGCGGATCGCCGGGGTGGCCATCATCACCTCGACCGCCACCACCCGGCCCTTGCCGTCGGCGGTGGGCAACAGCTGCTGGCAGACCACCGCCTGCAGGGCGCCGGCGAGCTGGACCCTGACCTGCTGCTGCTGGTTGGTGGGGAACACGTCGATGACGCGGTCAACGGTCTGCGGGGCGTCCTGGGTGTGCAGGGTGGCGAAGACCAGGTGGCCGGTCTCAGCGGCGGTCAGCGCGATCGAGATCGTCTCCAGATCGCGCAGCTCGCCCACCAGGATGATGTCGGGGTCCTGGCGTAGGACGTGCTTGAGCGCGCTGGCGAACGACTTGGTGTCCTCCCCCACCTCGCGCTGGTTGACCAGGCAGCGCTTGTGGACGTGCAGATGTTCGATCGGGTCCTCGACGGTCACGATGTGGTCGGTCCGCTCGCGGTTGGCCAGGTCAACCAGGCTTGCGAGGGTGGTCGACTTGCCCGAGCCGGTCGGCCCGGTGACGAGGACGAACCCGCGGGGCAGCCGTGCCAGGCCCGCCACCTGCGGCGGGATGCCGAGCGCCTCCAGCGGCTTGATCTCCTCGGGGATCAGCCGGAACGCGGCCCCGATGGCGTCACGCTGGAAGTAGACGTTGAGCCGGAAACGGGCCCGGCCCGGCAGGGCCTGGGCGCAGTCCAGCTCCAGCTCGGCCTCCACCCGCTCCCGCTGCCGCTGGGTGAGGATCGAGTAGACCATCGCCCGCGTCTCGTTGGGTGTCAGTACCGGGAAGTCCTCGAGCTGGCCGAGGCGCCCGTGGACCCGCACCGTCGGCTTGGCCCCGGCGGTGATGTGCAGGTCGGAGGCGCCGAGCTCGAGCACGCGCTCCAGCAGCTCGCTCACCCCGACCCGGGTCTCGGGTTCCTCACCACGCAACCCCACCCCGGTGGGGTGGGGGGCGTTCATGGACTCTTCGGTCCGCATGCGTCGCTCCCGCGCCGTCGAATGTGCCCGTCCCGGTTAGGGTCGGAGGGCGCGGGGGGCGGCTTGAACTGGGCGGCGCTGGCCGGCAGCTTCAGCTGCCGAGGCGCCACTCCCGCAGGTAGCCCTGCTGGGCCTCGGTGAGGTCGTCGCAGCGGACCCCGAGGGCGGCCAGCTTGTGGCGGGCGACGCGCTCCTCGATGCCGGCGGGCACCGGGTGGACACCCGGCTCGAGGCCGGCGCCTGCGGTGACCAGGTGCTCGACGGCCAGGGCCTGGGTGGCGAAGGTCAGGTCCATCACCTCGGCCGGGTGCGCCTCTGCGCAGCTCTGCCCGACCAGGCGGCCCTCGGCCAGCACCACCACCCGTCCGCCGCCGGCCAGCGTGTAGGCGACCGCGCCCTGGCGGACCTCGGTGGCCGCGGTGGCGGTCCGGCGCAGCCCGGCCACGTCGACCTCCAGGTCGAAATGGCCGGCGTTGCAGACGATCGCGCCCGGCTTCATCGCCTCCAGGTGCGCAAGGGTGATCGCGTCGCGGTTGCCGGTGACGGTCACGAACAGGTCGCCGATGAGGGCCGCCTCGGCGATCGGGAGCACCTGGTAGCCCTCCATCACCGCCTCAAGCGCCTTGAGGGGGTCGACCTCGCAGACGACCACCCTGGCCCCCATGCCGCGCGCCCTGCTCGCCACCCCGCGCCCGCACCAGCCGTAGCCGACCACCACCAGGACCTTGCCGGCCAGCAGCACGTTGGTGGCCCGCAGGATCCCGTCGATGGTCGACTGGCCGGTGCCGTAGCGGTTGTCGAACAGGTGCTTGGTGGCGGCGTCGTTGACCGCCAGCAACGGGTAGGCCAGCACGCCTTCGCGAGCCAGGTTGCGTGCCCGCAGCACGCCGGTGCTGGTCACCTCGGTGGCGCCCACGATGCCGCCGAGCAGCTCGCGGCGGCGGGTGTGGATGGTGGCGGTGAGGTCGGCGCCGTCGTCGACCACCAGCGTCGGCCGGGTGGCGAGCACCGCGTCGACCTGGCGGTGGAAGGTCGCCCGGTCGGCGCCGTGGACGGCGAAGACGGCCGCGCCGAGCTCCTCGTGGATGGCGGCGGCCACGTCGTCCTTGGTCGACAGGGAGTTGGAGGCGCACAGGGCCAGCTCGGCGCCGCCGGCCACAAGCGCCCGGCAGAGGTTGGCGGTCTCGGTGGTGACGTGCAGGCAGGCGGCGATGCGCACGCCCTCCAGCGGGCGGGTGCGGGCCAGCTGGTCGGCGACCGCGGCCAGCACCGGCATGCGGCTGGCGGCGAAGTCGACCTTGCGGCGTCCTGCCGGCGCCAGCGCCGGGTCCTTCAGCATCGTGTCGATCGGAATCACCTCGTCAGCCGGCCAGGCGGAGCAGCCGTCTGGCCTTCTCGGTCTCGAAGTCGAGTGCGTCGATGGCGGCTTCCGACAGCCGGGGCACCCCCTCGGGGTTCCCCGGACCCCTCCGCTGGAGGCGGGCCAGCCGGCCGAGCTGGCGCAGCGAGGCGGCCACCTCCGGGTCGGAGAGCGCCCGCAGGCCGAAGGCCACGGCGGCCGGCGTGACGTGGTGGCGGGCCTGCAGCTCGCCGGCGAGCGCGACCGCCAGCAGGTCCTGCTCGCCGTAGACGCGGTAGCCCCCCGCGGTGCGGGGTGGGGCGACCAGGCCGAGGTCCTCGGCGTAGCGGAGCATCCGGGTGCTGGTGCCAAGCCGCCTGGCCGCCTCCCCGACCCGCTCGGAGCGGCCCGGGCGGATGCCGTGGCGGAGGGCGAGCCGCCTGAGGTCGTCGGAGGGCATGCGGGCAGCGTACTAACCTTGACAAGAAAATGTCAAGGTTTACCGGCGCCCTCCTCCTCCTGCTGCTCGGCGGCCGGCAGGTAGCGTTCGGCGTGGCCGAGCGGTCCGAACGAGAACGCCAGGGCGATCAGCGCGACGGTGCCCCCGATCACGCCGTACACCAGGGCGACGCTGCCGGTGCGCTCGATCGCCCAGCCGCCCAGCAGCGCGCCGAGCGGGATGGCCGACCAGGCGAGCACCCCGGCGATGCTGATGACCCGGCCGAGCAGGTGGTTGGGGACGATCTGCTGGCGCAGGCTCATGGTGTTGATGTTGAAGAACAGGCCGAGGCCCGAGATGGCCGCCCACAACGGCACCGCGACCCAGTACAGGTCGACCCCGGCGAGGACCATCGTGAGCAGGCCGTCGGCGACCAGCGCGCCGAGCGCGGCGCGGCTGAACGACAGCCGCCGGCGCACCGGCCCGGCCGCCAGCGACAGCAGCACGATGCCGGCGCTGCCGGCGGCGTAGAGCACCGCCACCTGGACGTCGCTGGCGGCGAACTGCCGCTTGGCGAACAGCACCAGCTGCGCGTAGGTGGTGGCGCCGACCAGGTTGATCAGCGCCATCATCGCCGAGATGTTGCGCAGCACCGGGTGCCCGAGGACGTAGCGCAGGCCCTCGGCGACCTCGTGGCGGATGGCGCGGCGCTCCTGCCCGTCGGGCCTGGGGGCGTTGAAGGCGGTGGCGATCAGCAGCAGCGTGCCCGCCGAGACCAGGAACGAGGCCGCGTCGAACAGCAGCACGTCCTGGAGCGGCATGACGCTGACGAGCACACCAGCCAGCAGCGGGCCGGCGATCTGCGCGGCCGAGTTGCTGGCCTGCACCCGGCCGTTGGCGGTGACCAGGTCGTCGCCGGAGGGGACCAGGCTGGGGATCGCGGCGAACTGCCCGGCGTCGAAGGCGATCGTCAGCGTGGCGCTGCAGAACGCCACCGCGTACACCCACCAGACCGAGAGCTGGCCGGTGGCATCGAGCAGCGGGATCACGGCGATGACGGCGGCCCTGCCCAGGTCGGTGAGGATCATCAGCCGCTTGCGGTCGACCCGGTCGACCCACGCGCCGATCACCAGGCCGAACAGCAGGTAGGGCACGAACTCCACCGCCATGGTGACGCCGAGGTTCAGCGGCGAGCCGGTCAGTTTGAACACCAGCAGCGGCAGCGCGAACAGCGTGAACGAGCTGCCGAGGTTGGAGATCGTCTGCCCGAGCCAGAACAGGCCGAAGTCGCCCGAGAGCAGCCAGCGCCGCCTGCCCGTGGTGTCCGCGGTCATGGCGGCCATTGTGGCGGACATTTCCGGCACCCGCGAGCCGCGGGCGTCGGCGCCGAGGGCTCGACTCGCCCCCCACCTCACGGTGTAGCGTTTAGGCATGCCTCATTCCGCTGCGACGGGTGCGCTGTCGGTGGACGGCCTGGCCAAGGCCTTCGCCGGCGCGCGCGTCCTGGACGGGGTCGGGCTGCGGGTGGCCGCCGGCTCGGTGGTGGCCCTGCTGGGCCCGAGCGGCTGCGGCAAGACCACCCTGCTGCGCTGCATCGCCGGCCTGGAGCGGCCCGACGCCGGCGAGGTCCGCCTTGACGGGCGGCCGCTGTACGGGCCGCAGGTGTTCGTGCCGCCGGAGCGGCGGCGCATCGGCATGGTGTTCCAGGACGGCGCCCTGTTCCCCCACCTGAGCGTCGCCGGCAACGTCGGCTACGGCCTGCGCCGCGAGCAGCGCCAGGGCGGCCGGGTCGACGAGGCGCTCGCCCTGGTCGACCTGCAGGGCTTCGGGCCCCGCACCCCCGGCAGCCTGTCCGGCGGCCAGCAGCAGCGGGTGGCGCTGGCAAGGGCGCTGGTCACCCAGCCGTCGGTGCTGCTGCTGGACGAGCCCTTCTCCAACCTGGACACGATCCTGCGGGTGCAGATCCGCGGCGAGGTACGGCGGCTGCTGCGCGACCTCGGCGTCACCGCCGTGTTCGTCACCCACGACCAGGAGGAGGCGTTCGTGGTCGGCGACCAGGTGGCGGTGATGCTCGCCGGCCGCATCGTCCAGCAGGCGACCCCGGCCGAGCTGTACCGGGCGCCGGCGTCGCGGGCGGTGGCCGCCTTCCTCGGCGACGCCAACCTGCTGCCGGGGATGGCCGCCGCCGGGGCGGCCGACACCCCCGTCGGGCGCGTGCCGCTGCGCAGCGAGCTGCACGGCGAGGTCGACGTGCTGCTCCGGCCGGAGCAGCTGCGCGTCACCGCCGGACGGGGCGCCACCGTCGACGCGGTCGAGTACTTCGGGCACGACGCGGTCTACCTGACCCGGCTGCCCGGCGGCGCGGCCGTGCGGGTGCGGGTGCTGGCCGCTCCGGAGTTCGCCCCTGGCGACCGGGTCGACCTCGACTACGTGGGCGGCCCCACCGTCGGCTACCCGCGTGCCAGCGACTGACCTGATCATCCTCGGCGCCGGCCCGGCGGGCGTCGGCGCGGCGTTCCGGGCGGCCGGCGCCGGGCGCCGGGTGCTGGTGGTCGAGCGCGGCCAGGGGCCGGGCGGCGCCGCCGCCAGCTTCGAGCTGGACGGGATCCGGGTCGACCACGGCAGCCACCGGCTGCACCCGGCGATCGAGTCGCGCATCCTCGACGACCTGCGGGACCTGCTCGGCGACGAGCTCCAGCGGCGCCCCCGCAACGGCCGCATCTATCTGGAGGGCCGCTGGATCCGGTTCCCGCTGCGGCCGGCCGACCTGGCCCGCCGGCTGCCGCCGTCGTTCGCGGCCGGGGCGGCCGCCGACGCCGCCACCGCCTGGGCGCGCCGGCCCCGGGCCGACACCTTCGCCGAGACCCTCCGGGCCGGGCTGGGGCCGACCATGTGCGAGCGGTTCTACTTCCCCTACGCCCGCAAGCTGTGGGGCCTCGAGCCCAGCGAGCTGGCCGGCGAGCAGGCCCGCCGCCGGGTGTCGGCCGGCTCCCCGGGCCGGCTGCTGGCGCGGGTGGCCCGCGGCGCCGGGCGCACCGGCCCCTGGTTCTGGTACCCCAGGACCGGCTTTGGGACCATCTTCGAGCGCCTGGCCGGCGCGGCCGCCGACGCCGGGGCCGAGCTGCGCTTCGGAGCCGCGGCCGAGCGGGTCGAGCTCCACCCCGAGGGGGCCACGGTCACCCTGGCCGGCGGGGAGACGCTCCGGGCCCGGCGGGTCTGGTCGAC
>DASYRU010000563.1:0-8488 GCA_036004165.1 Actinomycetota bacterium | reverse complement strand
GCGGCGTGCCGCGCCCAGCCCGGCAGCGTGGCGAACGGCTCGATGGTCACCCGCAGGCGGCGGCCCTTGGCCTCCTGCCGCCAGACCCCGTCCATGCGGCCGCCGACCAGCAGGACCGGCGACAGCCAGCCCTGCGGTCGGTAGATCCGCTGCTTGAACGGCCCGGGCGTCAGGTGATCGGCCTGCCGGGTGGCGGTGACGACGTACTGGTCGAAGGCGGGCAGCAGCCGCACCGAGCGCGACGGTGCCGCGCCGGCCAGCCCCGCCACGTCGGCGGCGAGCAGGTAGGCGCTGGTGCCGTCGACGTCGACCACGGTGACCTCCTCGCCGAGGCGCTCGAGGCGCCGCTGCACCTGGGCGGCGCTCGGCACCCCCCACCAGCGGGTGACGTCCTCCCTGGTGACCGGGCCGGACGCGGCCAGGAAGCGGCGCAAGACCTCCAGCAGCGCCTGCTCGGGGTCGCGCTCCTGCCAGCCGCCGAGCCAGCTGTCGGGTCGGGTGAAGCGGACCTGCTGGCCCTTGCTGGGGGCGAAGCACAGCCGGCCGAGCGCGGCGGCCGGCTTGAGCAGGGCGCCCCAGCTCTCCCGCAGCCTGTCGCCCAGCTTGGGCGACCCGGTCAGCCTGGCGACCTCGTCGGCCAGCTCCTCGCGGGTCAGGATGCGGCCGTCGAGCGCCTCGCCGACGGCGTCCAGCAGCCGCGCCAGCTCCTGGCGGGTGACGCCGAAGCCGCGCAGCCAGCTCCCGGCCTCCCACAGGCGCGTGGTGCTCCGCGCCGCCTGCCACAGCGGCAGCTCGGCGGCGGGCAGCAGGTGCAGGGTGCCGCGCATCGCCCAGGTCTTGACCAGGCTGCGGTCCTCCCACAGGGCACGCTGGACGGCGCCCGGGTCCACGCCGTCCAGCCGCGCCCACAGGGTCAGCTCCGCCGAGGACATGACCTGGGCGTGCAGCCCGGCGATCCGGGAGGTCACCTCCAGCATGGCGCCGGCGGGGGCGCGCTCGGCCAGCTGGTGGCGGTGGAGCCGCCAGGCCGTCACCTGCGACCAGTCGAAGGTCTCCACGTCGAGGTGTGGATCAGGCGAGCAGGGGGCGGACGGCGGCCTCGATCTGGGTGGAGGTGACCGGGCCCTCGAAGCGGGCGCGGATCACGCCGTCGCGGTCCACCACCAGCACCCACGGCTCGGTGGTGAAGCCGTAGGCGGCCATGGCGGGGGCCGGCTTGTCCGGGTTGCGGCCGGGATAGACCTCGACGTGGATGAAGGTCGCCCGGCGGCCGAGCTTGGCGGCGGCCACCATCTGCTCGTCGACCACCGGCCCGCACATGCGGCTGGTGCACAGCAGCGGCGTGGCGAAGCTGACCACCGTCGGCCGGCCGGCGCGCAGCGCGTCGTCCAGGGAGACGGAGTGCAGCGGGCAGGGGTCGGGGTCGCGGGTGCAGATCTTCCGGCGCCCGGCGACGGTGGTCGCCACCGGGGTGTGCACCGCGCGGGCCTTGCTGCCGACGGCGGCGGGGGCCTTGTCGACCACCGGGACCGCGCCGCGGCCGACCGCGCGGGAGCCGTTGAGCTCCAGGCTGGCGGCCACCATCCAGTTGGCAGCCCTGGGCAGCTCGACCTCGGCGCCGTAGAAGCCGGTCAGCTCGCTGCGGGGCGAGCGGTCCTTGGTCGCCTTGTAGGCGGTGAGCTCGAACCACCGGGTGGGGAACGGCCCGAGGGCCTTGCTGGTGTCGTCGGTCGCGGTCCACACCGCCGGCGACCCACCGGCCACCAGCCGGTTGTCGGGGGTGGACAGGCCGAAGGTGAACAGGCTCCTGCCCACCTGGAGCTGGCTCTGGGCGCCGAGCAGGGACAGCTGGACGGCGTCGGCCTGGAGCGCCTGCAGCGAGCCGGTCGGCGCGGCGGTCCCGGACCCGCCGCCCTTGTTGCTGTCGCAGGCGCCGAGCAACGCCGCCATCCCGAGCGCCCCGCCGCCCACCGCGGCCAGGCGCAGCAGCTCCCGCCGCGAGATCCCACCGTTCGTCATGGTCGCGTCTACCTTACCCGACCGCTCCTGGTTTGGCGGTCGGGCCGCGGTCGTCTCGGCTCAGGTCTGGGTGGTGCGCTGCCTGGCCTGCCGCACCTTGTCGGCGGCCTGGTCGCCGACCCGCTGGACAGTGGTGCCGGTCGTGTCGGCGGCCCGCTGCTTGGCGGCCCCGAACAGGCCGTTCAGCTCCTCCTGGAGCCGCTTCACGCTGGGGTCGTCCGCCAGCCGCTTGGCCGACGCGGTGAGCTGCTGGTAGCGCTCGCGACCGGCGCGGGTGCCGAGCACGTAGCCGGCCGCCAGGCCGACCGCGATGCCGAGCTTGCCTCTCATCTTGCCGCTCCTTGGGTGGTGTGGTCCTACCCGTGCAGCCTACTAAAGGCGCTGCGGGTTGGCCCGGCCGGTGCCGCGGCCGGTCGTCTCAGGCGCGCGGGCTCCTGCCGAGCGCCCGCATGGGCGCCCCCATGGTGTACACCGCCGAGCGGATGGCCGCGTTGTGCCAGACGTTACGGGCGTTGGCCCACTGGCGCCGGCGGTCGACGCACACCACGGTGGTCTCCACCTCTTCGGCGACGCCGAAGTGGGCGGCCAGCGCGCCGAGCGTGTGCCGCCAGAAGGCGTCCTCCTTGCGGTGGCCGCCGAACGCCAGCGCCAGCTCGTACAGCGGGTCGTTGGCACGCAGCAGCACCTGCGCCTGGGCGCTGGTGACGCCGTCCAGCTCGGCGGCGCTGAAGGTGATCCAGGCCGCGAACATGTGCCCTTCGGGGGTCATGAAGGTGAAGGACTCCTCGTCGGCGTAGAGCACCAGCACGCCGGTGGACAGCCGCAGCCGCCCCGGCATGGCGAGGTTGAGCAGCGCCACGTCGCCGGGGCCGATGCCGGTGAGTGGCCCGTAGAAGCGGTTGCCCTCCGGCCACAGGTCCTGGAAGTTGGCCTTCCAGGCGGCGATGACCTCGGCGGGGGTGACGCCGGCGCCGGCCAGGTCGACCCGGTAGGTCTTCTGCCACAGCCGGCCGAAGCCCTGCAGCGGACCGACCACCCGCCGGCCGGTGACGTTGAGGTTGACCGCCTCGGCCGGGACCTCCCCGACCCTGAGGGTGGAGACGTCCTTGGCCCAGAAGGCGGCGTCGCGGGAAGCCGGCGCCTCCGCCGGCCTGGCCTCCGTCGGCTGGATGGGGTCGTTGGGTGCCCCGGTCATGGCCCTGCTCCCTCGTTAGGTGGCGTCGGCCTCGGCGAGCGCCTCCGCCTCGGTGTCGTAGATGCGGATCGCCTCGTCCAGGCGGGTCAGCTCGAAGATCTGCCGGTAATGCTCGTTCAGCCCGAAGGCCAGCAGCCGCTGCCGCTGCCGGTTGGCCCGCACCAGCAGCGTCACCAGCATCCCGATGCCGCCACTGTTCATGTATTCCAGGCCGCCGAAGTTGAGGACGATGGTGCGGGTGAACTGGCCGCTGGCGGCGGTGTAGGCGTCGCCCAGCGCCTGCTCCGACGCGGCGGTGACGTCGCCCTTGATGTCGATCACGCTGGCCCTGCCGGACAGCTCCCGGACCTCCATCGTGACGCTGCCCTCGGTCATCAGTGCCCCTCCCTGGTCGGACCGGCGGTGGCGGGTGCGCCGACCGCGCTGTGCTCGTCGGGGTAGATCCCCATGAAGTCGCTCAGCCGGGTGATCGCGAAGATCTCCCGGTAGTGGTCGCTGAGCCCGTAGGCGCCGACGGCGCGGCCTTCCTTGCGGGCCCTGGCCAGCAGCCCCACGATCAGGGCGATGCCGGTCGAGTTGATGTAGTCGACCTCGGCGAAGTTCAGCACGATCGCCTTGGGGTCGCCGCTGGCCGCCTGCTCGTAGGCGATGCCGAGCGGCCCGTCCGCGGCCAGGTTGATCTCTCCGCGGAGGTCGATGATCCCGGTGCCGTCGTGGTGCCGGACCGCCGCCGCGAACTCACCTCCGGGCATTGGGCGCCTCCTTCAGGTGCATGACCAGCTCGATGGTGTGGTGGCGGTCGTCGGCGCTGGTGCGCAGCTCGTCGACCATGTTCTGGATCAGGAACAGCCCCCAGCCCCGCGGGGTCTGCAGGCCGGAGAGCTTCGCGTCCAGGTCGGGGAGCTCGACCTCCGGCAGCGGCCGGTGGCCGCCCTGGTCGGTGATCTGCACCCGCAGCTCGCTGGCGTCGGCGACCACGCGCACGCCGACCGGCAGCTCCGGCCGGTTGTCGTTGCCGTGCTCCATGGCGTTCATGGTCGCCTCGCCGACCGCGGTCTTGAGCCGCTCCAGCCGGGGGTCGGGCAGGTCCAGCTCGGCGACCGCCTTGACCACCCCGTCGATCGCCAGCCGCTCGTTGCCCGGCTGGCTGGGCACGTCGAACTCGGCCAGCAGCCGCTCCGGCTCCTCCGGCGGCACGGCCGCTGCCGGGGGGCCGGCGCGGCGTTCCAGGGTGACCAGGGTGATGTCGTCCTCCTGCTCCCAGTCGGCGCCGGTGAACTCGGACAGCTCCTGCAGCAGCCGCTCGATCAGCGCTTCGCCGTCGGTGGCCTCACCGACCAGGGCGGCCACCCTGGGAAAGCCGAACATCTCCCGGTCGGGGCCGTGCGCCTCCGCCAGCCCGTCGGAGTGGAGCAGCATCGTCTGGCCGGGGGCGAGGGTGGCCTGCTTCTCCTGGTACTGCATCCCCGGCATCAGGCCGAGCGGCATGCCGGTGGCGCGCAGCTCGGCGACCTCCGCGCCGAAGCCGACGTAGGGGACGTTGTGGCCGGCGTTGGCGTAGCGCAGCTCGCCGCTGGCCGGGTCGAGCACGGCGTACAGGCAGGTCACGAACATGTGGGCCGGCATCTCGTCGACCAGCAGCTCGTTGACCCTGGTGAGCACCTCGCTCGGCGCCACCAGCCGCGGCGCCTCGGCCCGCAGGGCCGCGTGGGTGGTGGCCATCACCAGCGCGGCCGGCACGCCCTTGTCGGTGACGTCGCCGACCACGATCCCGATCAGGCCGTCCGGCAGGTCGATGAAGTCGTAGAAGTCGCCGCCGACCTCCAGGGCGGGCCGGTAGAAGGCGGCCACGTGCCAGCCGGGCAGGTCGGGCAGCTCGTGCGGCAGGAACTGCTGCTGGATGAGCTGGGCGACCCGCAGCTCCTGCTCGATGCGCTCCCGCTGGCGGACCTCCGCCTGCTGCTCGCGCACCAGCTGGGCGACCCTGACCGCCGGGGCGGCGTGGCCCGCCAGGTCGTTCAGCAGCTTGCGGTCGTCGGCCGAGTACTCCTGCTCGCTGCGGCGCGGACCCAGGTTGAGCAGGCCGATCAGCTCGCCCTGGCTGACCAGGGGGACCACCACCCGCACGCCGGCCTCGCGCAGGCCGGCAAGGGCGGGCGAGTCCAGCTGCAGCGATCCGATGTCCACCGCCCCGGTCGCGCTGGAGAAGTAGGCGATCAGCGGGTCGTTGGGGGCGATCTCCACCGGCGGCGCCTCCACCGGGCCCGGCCGGGCGGCAACCAGCTCGGTTGCCGCGACCCTCGGCTCGCGCCGCAGGACCCGCCGCAGGTTGCTCGGAATCGTCGTCATGGCACCTCCTCGACGGCAGTTGTAGCACCCGACCGCTCCGGTATCGTTACGGCGCGCGTGACGGAGATCGGAGGGGGCGGCATGGCGGACCTGAAGATCGCCCTGCTCGGGCCGCCACGGGTCGAGCGTGACGGCGTCCCCATCCAGGTCGACACCCGCAAGGCGATCGCCCTGCTGGCCTACCTGGCGATGGCGCCGGAGCGGCACGGCCGCGACGCCCTCGCCGGGCTGCTGTGGCCCGACCACGACCAGGAGCACGCCCGCGGCGCGCTGCGGCGCACCCTCTCCACCCTCAACAAGGCCCTCGGCGCCGGCTGGCTGGCCGCCGACCGGACCACGGTCGGCTTCGCCCGGACCGGGTACCGGCTGGACGTGGAACGCTTCGAGGAGCTGCTGGCCGGCTGCCGGGACCACGGCCACCCGCCGGAGGAGACCTGCCCGGCGTGCGGCGAGCCGCTGCGCGAGGCGGCGCGGCTGCACCGCGGCGACTTCCTGGCCGGCTTCGCGCTGCGCGACAGCGCCAGCTTCGACGACTGGCAGTACTTCCAGGCCGAACGGCTGCGCCGGGAGCTGGCCGGCGCGCTGGAGCGGCTGGTGCAGGCCGAGAGCGGCCAGCGGCGGTGGGAGGAGGCGATCGACGCGGCGCGCCGCTGGCTGGCGCTGGATCCGCTGCACGAGGGCGCCCACCGCCAGCTGATGCGGGTCTACGCCTGGAGCGGCCGGCGCGCCGCCGCCCTGCGCCAGTACCAGGCGTGCGTGCGCGTGCTCGACGACGAGCTGGGGGTGGCGCCGCTGGAGGAGACCAGCGCCGTGCACCAGGCGATCCTGGCCAACCGGCTGCCGCCGGCGCCGGCCGACGACGCGGCGGAGCCCAGGCGGCCGACCGCCGCCCCGGCGCCGTCCCTGCCGGCCGCGGGGGCGGCGGGACCGCTGGTCGGCCGGGCCGCCGAGTGGGCGGCGCTGCTGGCGGCCCACCAGGCCGTCGGACCGGACGGCCGGCTGGTGGTGGTCGAGGGCGAGGTCGGCATCGGCAAGACCCGCCTGGTGGAGGACCTCGCCGGCCACCTCCGCGCGGCGGGCGCCGCGGTGGTCGCCGGACGCTGCTACCAGGAGGAGGCCGGGGTCGCCTACGGGCCGTTCGTGGAGGGCCTGCGGGCGGCGCTCCCCGACGACCGGCGGCTGTCGGGGCTGCCCGTCCACTGGCTGGCCGAGGCCGCCCGGCTGCTGCCGGAGCTGGCCGAGGCGCATCCCGGGCTGCCGCCGCCGGGGCCGCTGGACGGCCCCGCCAGCCAGCGGCAGTTCTTCGAGGGGCTGAGCCAGGTGCTGCTGGCCGCCTGCGGCGGGCCGCCGCCGGGGATGCTGGTCCTCGAGGACCTGCACTGGGCCGACGAGGCCTCGGTCGACGTGCTCGCCTACCTGGTGCACCGGCTGGGCGGGCGGCCGCTGCTGGTGGTGGCCACCTGGCGCTCCGAGCAGGTGCCGTCCGACCACCGGCTGCGCCGGCTGGCCGCCGACGCCCGGCGCGCCGGCCGGGGGAGCGTCCTGCGCCTCGGCCGGCTGGACGAGGCGGAGGTCGCCGAGCTGCTCAGGGCGGTGGCGCCCGCCCGGGCCGACGCCGCCGCGTCGCTGCACCGCCAGACCGAGGGGCTGCCGTTCTTCGTGCTGGAGTACCTGGCGGCGCTGCCGGAGGACGGCCGGCTGCCGGAGCGGCTGCCCGGGGGGGTCCGCGACCTGCTCCGCGCGCGGGTCTCCGGGGTCGGCGAGGCGGCCCGGCAGGTGCTGGCGACGGCGGCGGTGATCGGACGCTCCTTCGAGGTCGACACCGCCCGCGCCGCCAGCGGCCGCAGCGACGAGGAGGCGGTGGCGGCGCTGGAGGAGCTGACCGCGCGTGGCCTGGTCCGCGAGGTCGGTCAGGACACCTACGACTTCGGCCACGGGCTGGTGCGCGACCTGGTCTACCAGGAGACCAGCCTGGCCCGCCGCCGGCTGCTGCACCGGCGGGTCGGTGAGGCGCTGGCCGCCCGCGCCCGCGGCCGGCGGGCGCCGGAGCCGGCGGCCGGCGCGATCGCCCGCCACCTGGAGCTGGGCGGCCTCCAGCTCCAGGCGGCCGGCTACCACCGGATGGCCGGCGACCAGGCGCGCGCCGTCTACGCCAACCGCGACGCCCTCGGCCACTACCGCGCCGCGCTGGCCCTCGGCGAGCCGGACGGCGCCGAACTGCACGCGGCCGTCGGCGACCTGGAGACCCTGCTCGGCAACTACGACGCGGCGCTGGCCGCCTACGGCACCGCCGCCGGCGCCGACGGCACCGGCCAACGCTGGGAGTTGCAGCACAAGCTGGGCGCCCTGTACCTGCGCCGGGGAGACTGGGACGCCGGCGAGCGCCACTTCGCGGCCGCGCTGGCGGCGCTCGGGGAGGCAGGCGACCCGGCCAGGCGCGCCGGGGTGGAGGCCGGCCGCAGCCTTGCCGCCCACCGCCAGGGCCGTGACGACGACGCGCTCGCGCTGGCCGGCGAGGCGCTGCGGCTGGCCGAGCAGGCCGGCGACCCGGCCGCGCTGGCGACCGCCCACGGCATGCTCGGGATGCTCGGCACCCACCGCGGCGACCACGACGACGCCCGCCGCCACCTGGAGCGGAGCCTCGCGCTGGCCGAGACCCTCCCCGACCCCAGCGCGAGGGTCGCGGCGCTGAACAACCTCGCCCTCGCCCACCGCGCGACCGGCCAGCTCGACCAGGCCGTCGGCTACGCTGCCGCGGCGCTGGAGCTGTGCGCCAGGCAGGGTGACCGCCACCGCCAGGCGGCCCTGCACAACAACCTGGCCGACCTGCTGCACCTGGACGGCCGGCACGACGAGGCGATGACCCACCTCAAGCAGGCCGTGGCGATCTTCGCCGAGATCGGCGAGCCGGGCACGCTCGAACCG
>DASYRU010000562.1:0-4041 GCA_036004165.1 Actinomycetota bacterium | reverse complement strand
GTACCCGGCAGTGCAGCTCGACTTCGAGCCGCGCGAGATCAGGGGGAACGGGGACTTCTGGATGGGGGAGGGCCGGGCGCTGTATGACGGCGCCAACCCGGTCCACTTCGTCCATATCCTTGAGTTCCGCGGCGACCTGGTGCAACGCGAGACGATCTACTTCGCCGAGCCGTTCCCGGCACCAGAATGGCGCAGGCCCTGGGCTGAGGAAGGCGCCGCTTGGGAGACGCAGGGCGACCTCCCAGCCCTGATCCGCAGCGGGAAGAACCGAAGCCCGGACTGAGTCCAGGACCTTGCGGCCCTGACGCTCGCCCGTCATCTGCGCGGCAATCTCAGCCTTCGTTGAGGGCCTGGAACACCGAGGTCGTGTAGTACTCCAGCTTGGCCGCGCAGTCCTTGAGGTCCTGGTCGGCCGCGTGGGCGGCCGGAGTGGCCAGGACGTCGCGGGCTCGTAGCTCACGGTGCCATCGGCGCAGCCGCTCCATGCTCTGCTCTTCCTCTTCCAGCTCGGCCACTGTCAGCTTGCCCTTGCCGATCTCCTTGTCGATCTCGGCCAGGTAGCGGGCGCACTCGGCCCGGAACTCGGTCCATTCGGCAGCTCGCGCCTCGACATACAGCCGCTGCAGCCGATCGCGGCTGGCCTGGTCGCGGCCGTCCGCATCCAGCAGTGTCAGCTCGCCGCCGCCACGAGCCACCAGCTCGGCGACGCGTTGCAGTCCGTCGGTGGCCGCCGGGTGATCGGGCAGCGTCCACACCGACTGGCCGATGGCGACGGCGCCCAGCCGACGCAGCTCCCGCCAGACGGCCACCCGATGCCTGGACGGCTCGGCTGGGAGCCGCGCCAGCAGCACCACCCACCGCAGGTGATCTCGCACAGTGTTACTATCCACCATGTAGCAAATGTTACATCAGAGTGGTTGCGTCAGGGTGAAGGTGATCGTGTGCTTCGGACCCTCCTCATCGCCATCGTCCTGCTGCTGGCGACCTGGGCGCTGCTGGTCGTGGCGGCCAAACGGCTGCCGCCTGGCATCCTCAAGGAGCTGGCCGGGTTCCTGCCCGCCTGCCTCACCACGGTCCGGCGGCTCCGCAGAGATCCGCGGGTGCCGCGTCGGGCCAAGGTCGCGGTCCTGCTCGCCGGACTGTGGCTGCTCTCGCCGATCGACCTGCTCCCGGAGTTCCTGCCCGTCATCGGGCCGCTGGACGACATCCTCGTGGTGGCCCTCGCCCTGCGCTACGCCGCTCGAAGCGTCCCCCGCCCGGTCCTGCTGGACGCCTGGCCCGGCGATCCACGGCTGCTGGAGCGCCTGCTCGGCCCACCAGCCACGAGGAGCGGTGGCTGCCAATCGTCGGCATCGTTGGCCCCTCGCCCCCCCGACCCCTAGATTGGCCTCATGGAGGTGGACACCGGCCGGGGAGCAGCGCCGAACGGCCGCGCACGCCGACCGGAGGTGCTGACCGGCCCGGTGGTGCTGCTCCTGCTGGCCGGCTTCGGCGGGCTCTCCAGCTTCTACCTGCTGCTGTCGGTCGTGCCGCTGTACGCCGTGGCGGGCGGAGCCGGCGACCTGGGAGCCGGGCTGACCACGGGCGCGTTGATGGTGTCCACGGTGGCGACCGAACTCGTCATGACCCGCCTGCTGGCGAGGCTCGGGTACCGGCTGACCATGGGCCTTGGGCTGCTGCTGCTGGGAGCGCCGGCGTTCCTGCTGCTCCTCTCGTCGGCCCTCCCGCTGATCGTGGCCGTCTGCCTGGTGCGCGGCGCCGGGCTGGCGATCGTCGCGGTCACCGGCAGCGCCCTGATCGCCGAGCTCGTCCGGCAGGAACGCCGCGGTGAGGGCCTTGGGCTGTACGGCGTCGCGGTCGGCGTCCCCGCGATCGTGGGACTTCCCCTCGGCGTGTGGCTGATCCCCCGCGTCGGCTACGCCCCGGTGTTCGTCGCGGCGGCGGTGGTCGCGCTGGCGGCGGTCGGCGCCGTCGCCGGCCTCCCCGCCTACCGGCCAGCCCAGGCGTCCCGGGACGGCGTGCTCGCCGGGCTCCGCACGGCCGAGCTCGTCCGGCCGTCGCTGGTCTTCCTGGCCGTCACCCTGGCATCCGGAGTGGTCGCGACCTTCGTGCCGCTGGCGGTGCCGGCGGAGTCCCGCCGGCTGGTGTCGCTGGCCCTGCTGGTGCAGGCGGTCACCGCCACGCTGGCCCGCTGGGCCGCCGGGAGGTTCGGCGACCGCCGCGGGAACGCCGGGCTGCTGCCGCCCGCCGTGCTGGCCGCGGCCGTCGGCATGGCGGGGCTGATCTGGACGGCGAACCCGCTGGCGCTGGTCGTGGGGATGGCATTGTTCGGGATTGGATTCGGGATCGCCCAGAACGCCACGCTGACGCTCATGTTCGAGCGTGCTCCGAGCTCCAGGTACGGCACGGTCAGCACCATGTGGAACCTCGCCTACGACGCGGGGATCGGGATCGGCGCCGTCGGCTTCGGCGCCGTCGCCGAGCTCACCGGCTACTCAACCGCGTTCGCGCTCACCTCCGCGCTGGTGTTCGCCGCCCTCGGGGTGGTGTGGCTCGACCGCCGGCGGGAAGGCTGAGCTCGGCTCGGCCGCCGTGAAGCAGCAGAACGGGCGCCCCAACGGGGCGCCCGTCGCTGGTTGCACCGCGGCGTCAGGGCTTGCTGGTCGAGCGGGTGCCGCTGCTGGCGCTGGTGCCGCTCATCGTGGTCGGCGGTGTGCCGGCGTCCGGCTTGCCGTCACCGCCGTCGCCCTTCTTGCCGACGTTGGCGACCGCCTCCTTGGCCTTGCTGGCCTGGGCGGCCGCGGCCTCGGTGACGCGGTCCTTGCCGATGCTGACGGTCTTGTTGACCTCACCGGTCAGGCGCTGGACCCCCGGGTTGTCCCGCAGGGACTTGGCCGTCTCGACGATCTTCTGGTAGCGCTCCTGGCCCGCTTTGGCCCCGAGCACGTAGCCGGCGGCGAAGCCGGCCGTAAACCCGGCCTTGAACCTCATCGGCACCTCCTGTCCTGTGGTTCCTGCTTGTCTACCCGCCGTGAGGGATCGAAACCACGTACTGTCTGGCTGCTCGTCGATCCGAAGGGAGGTGCCGCCCGGTGACGGTGAAGGCGTCACGGGCGCAGCAGACGTCGTCGGCCACCAGCCCCTCCCCGTCGGTCCGGTCCTGGTCGTGGCCGCTGCTGTGGCTCGCCGTGGCCGCGGCCACCGCGCTGCTGGTCCGGCTGCCGGGACCGGCGACCCTCGATCCGGACGAGCACGCCGCTGCACTGTACTTCGACCGCCTTGTCCATGGCCAGCGCCTGGAGGAGCCGCTGCTGTCGGCGCCGAAGCCGCTGCTGACGGGCGTGCACGGGCTGGCTTGGGCGCTGCTGCACGACTGGCGGGTGCTCGAGGCGCTGGCGGTGGCCGCGTTCGCGCTGGCCGTGGTCTGCCTTGCCAGGGCCGCCTGGCGGCTGGCCGGCGCGCCGGCAGCGGTCGCCACCGTGGTCGCGGTGGCCGGGTCGGGCCCGCTGGTCCTCCAGGTCGCCAGAGGCAACTCGCTGGTGTTCGCCATGGCCGGCTGGGCCGTCGCCCTCGACGCCCTGACCAGGTGCCCGCCCCAGCCTGGTCCCGTCGCCTCCCGCCTCGGGCCGGGCCCGGCCCCCGCCGTCGTCTCCCCCCGCGGGCGGGGCCCGGCCGTTGCCACCGCCGTCGCCTCCCCCCGCGGGCCAGGCCAGGCCGCCGCGCCCGCGGAGGCCCGCCGCGGGCCGGATCCCGCCGCCGCCGCGACCGGATGCCGGCCGGCGTGGGGAGTGGCCGCGGCCGCGCTCGCGCTGGCCGCCCTGGCCAGGGCGGAGACCTGGCCACTGCTGCCGCTGGCCGCGGCCTGGGGCGTGGTGGCCTGGCGCCGCGGGGAGCGGCGTGCCGCCCTGCTGCTTCTGCCGCTGGCCGCCCCGCTGCTCTGGTTCGCCCACGACTGGCTGCTGACCGGCGACCCGCTCTACACGCTCCGGATCCCGGACCGCTACACCGACCTGGTCGCCGGCCGCCAGGTGGTCGCGCCGG
>DASYRU010000561.1:0-3085 GCA_036004165.1 Actinomycetota bacterium | reverse complement strand
GTCTCGCCCGGCCCGAGGGAGGGGATCGCCAGGTCGGGCACGCCGGCGGCTGCCATTGCCGCGGTGACCTCCGGGTCGGCCCGGAACGCGGCCGCCCGATCCTTGAGGATCAGGTAGGTGCGCATGCAGCCCCGCGCGAACTCCCAGACGCCGTCGGCGTCCTCGGTGCGGTAGGCGCGTGCGTCGAAGTGGCGCGGGCCCTGGTAGCCGCCCCGCTCCAGCAGGTCCACCAGGAAGAAGGCGTTCTTCTGGTCCTCGGAGCCGAAGCGGTAGTCCTGGTCGTAGCGGGGCCCGCGCTGGGCGTTCAGGTCGATGTGGAACAGCTTGCCGGCCCACAGCGCCTGGGCGACGCCGTGGTGGAAGTTCAGGCCGGCCATCGTCTCGTGGCCGACCTCCGGGTTGAGGCCCACCAGCTCCGGGTGCTCCAGGCGGTCGATGAACGCCAGCGCATGCCCGATGGTTGGCAGGAAGATGTCGCCGCGGGGTTCGTTGGGCTTGGGTTCGATGGCGAAGCGCAGGTCGTAGCCGCGCCGTCGCACGTGGTCGCAGAGGAGGTCGAGGGCCTCCTTGTAGCGGTCGAGGGCGGCGCGCACGTCCTTGGTGTCGGACTCGCAGCCCTCGCGGCCACCCCAGCAGACGTAGACCTTGGCGCCGACCTCGGCGGCGACGTCGATGTTGGCGACCGTCTTGCGGATCGCGTGGCGCCGCACGGCCGGGTCGTTGGCGGTGAAGGCGCCCTCGCGGAAGACCGGGTGGCGGAACAGGTTGGTGGTGGCCATCGGCACGACCATGCCGGTCTCGTCGAGGGCGCGCCGGAACCGCTCGAGAGCCTTGGCGCGGTCGCTGGCGCTGCCGTCGGAGCCGGGCGGCAGCAGGTCGTCGTCGTGGAAGGTGACGCCGTAGGCGCCGAGGTCGGAGAGGCGCTTGACCGTCTCGACCGGGTCCAGCCAGGCCCGCACCGGGTCGCCGAACGGGTCGAAGCCAGGGTGGCCGACGGTCCACAACCCGAAGCTGAACCGGTCCGCCCTGGTCGGCTGGTAGTGCTGGTGGTTCACGCTCCCACCTCCGTCCAGGTCGAGCCGGCCGCCGCGCTGCGGAGCACGGCGTCCAGCACCTGCTGCACGGCCAGCCCGTCGGCGAACGACGGCTCCGGCTCGCGGCCCTCGTCGATCGCCACCAGCAGGTCGCGGATCTCGTGGGTGAAGGTGTGCTCGTAGCCGATCGTGTGGCCGTCCGGCCACCAGGCGCCGGCGTAGGGATGCTCCGCGCGGGTCACCTGGATGCGCCGGAACCCCTGGGTGGCCGGCTCGTCGGCGCCGTCGAAGAACAGCAGGTGGTTGAGCGAGTCCAGCTCCCAGACCAGGCTGCCGCCGGCGCCGTTGACCTCGACGCGCAGGCCCTCGGTGCGCCCGGTGGCGAAGCGGGTCGCCTCGAAGTTGCCGAGCGCCCCGCCGCCGAAGCGGGCGACGAACAGCGCCGCGTCGTCGACCGAGACCGGCCCGCGGCCGCTGCCGTCCGGCAGCGGCCGCTCCCGGATGAAGGTCTCGGTCAGCGCGGAGACGCCGGCGATGCGGTCGCCGACCAGGTACTGCGCCAGGTCGATGGCGTGCGCGCCGAGGTCGCCGAGCGCCCCGGACCCGGCGTGCTCGGCCTGGAGGCGCCAGACCAGCGGGAACTCCGGGTCGGTGACGTGGCTGGCCAGGTAGGCGGCGCGGACGTGGCGGATGGTCCCGAGCCGGCCGTCGGCGATCAGCTGGCGTGCCAGCGCCACCGCCGGCACCCGGCGGAAGTTGAAGCCGACCATCGCCCTGACGCCACGCGCGGCGGCCCGCTCGGCCGCGGCCGCCATCGCGCGCGCCTCCTCGACGGTGTTGGCCAGCGGCTTCTCGCAGAGCACGTGCTTGCCGGCCTCCAGGGCCGCGATCGAGATCTCCGCGTGGCTCGACCCGGGGGTGCAGACGTCCACCAGCTCGACGTCGTCGCGGACGACCAGCCGCTTCCAGTCGGTCTCCCAGGCGGACCAGCCGAGCCGTTCGGCTGCCGCCGCCACGCCGGCCCGGTCGCGGCCGCAGATGGCGGCCATGCGGGGCGCGACCGGCAGGTCGAAGAAGTGGTCGACCGTGCGCCAGGCCTGCGAGTGGGCCCTGCCCATGAAGGCGTAGCCGACCATCCCGACCCCCAGGGTGCCCCGCCCGTCGCTCGCCACCATCCGCCTCACTTCGTCCGTTTATTCGACGAACTAAACAGCCGCGCATGGTTGGTGTCAATACGACCTGGGCTCCTCACAAGCAATGAGGAAGAGTATGTTAAGGACACGAACGAACCACCGCTGTATCCGCTGTATCCGCTGTATCCGAGGAGTTCCGGATGGCCGCCGTCGCCGGCATCGACTGCTCGACCCAGTCCACCAAGGTGGTCGTCTGTGACGCCGAGGACGGCCGCGTGCTCGCCAACCGCTCGGCGCCGCACCCCGACGGCACCGAGGTCGACCCGGAGGCGTGGTGGCAGGCCCTGCAGACCGCCTCGGCCGGCCTGCTCGACGGCGTGGACGCGCTGGCCGTCGGCGGCCAGCAGCACGGGCTGGTCGCCCTCGACGAGGCCGGCGCGGTGGTGCGGCCGGCGCTGCTGTGGAACGACGTGCGCTCCGCCGGCGCCGCCGAGCAGCTGGTCCGCGAGCTCGGCGGACCCGCCGCGTGGGCCAGCGCCGTCGGTTCGGTGCCCGTGGCCAGCTTCACCGTCACCAAGCTGCGCTGGCTCGCCGAGCACGAGCCGGAGCGCGCCCGCCGGGTCGCGTCGGTGCTGCTCCCCCACGACTGGCTCTCGTGGCGGCTGACCGGCCAGGGCGAGCCGGCCACCGACCGCGGGGACGCCTCCGGCACCGGCTACTGGTCGCCGCGCACCGGCGCCTACCGCGGCGACGTGGTCGAGCTGGCCTTCGGCCGCGTGCCGGCGCTGCCGCGGGTGCTGGCGCCGAACGCGGTCGCCGGCGAGCACCGGGACGGCGCGGTGGTGGCGGCCGGCACCGGCGACAACATGGCCGCCGCCCTGGGGCTGGGCACGGGCCCCGGGGACGTGGTGGTGTCGA
>DASYRU010000560.1:0-2022 GCA_036004165.1 Actinomycetota bacterium | reverse complement strand
GCGACCCGGGACCCCTACCGGGTGCTGGTCGCCGAGGTGCTCGCCCAGCAGACCCAGGCGGCGCGGGCGGCCGAAGCCTGGCCGCGGTTCCTGGAACGCTTCCCCGACGTCGCGGCGCTGGCCGGCGCCGCCCCTGCCGAGGTGCTGCGGGCCTGGCAGGGGCTCGGCTACAACCGCCGCGCTCTCGCCCTGCGGGCGACCGCCCAGGCGGTGGTCGAGCGGGGCGGCTGGCCGGACACCGTCGAGGGGTTGGCCGCCCTGCCAGGGGTCGGACCGTACACGGCACGGGCGGTCGCCTGCTTCGCCCTCGGCCTGCAGGTCGCCCCGGTCGACACCAACGTCGCCAGGGTGCTCGCCAGGGCGCTGCTGGGGAGCGACCCGGCGGCGCTCGGGCCGGCCGCCCGCCAGCGGCTCGCCGACCAGGCGCTCCCGCCCCCGCCGACCGGGGCGGCCCTCCCGGGTTCTCCGGATCCATCCGGCCGGGCCTGGGCCTGGTCGTCGGCGCTGATGGACGTCGGTGCGCTCCACTGCCGGCCGCGGCCGGTCTGCCGCGGCTGCCCGCTGGAGCCGAGCTGCCGCTGGCGGGCGCTCGGCGCGGCGGCCCCGCCGGCCCGGCCGAGGGCCCAGGCGCCGTTCGCGACCTCCGACCGGCGCTGGCGGGGGGCGGTGGTGCGGGTCCTGGCCGGCACGCCTGGCGGGCTCGACCCCGGCGCCCTCGCCGAGGCGGTCGACGCGGCCGCCGCCGCCCGCCCGCCCGGCTGGTTCGAAGGCCTGCTCGCCCGCCTCCAGGCCGAGGGGCTGCTCGCCCGCGCCCCCGACGGCCGCCTGCACCTCCCCGGCTGACCCGCGCGCGGCTGCGTATGCTGGTGGCTGGCCCGGCTGAAGGGAGCAACGATGGCTGAGAGCAGAGAGGCCTGGGAGCAGGTCGGACGGGAGTTCAGCGCGCTTGGGCGCCAGGTGCGGCAGCGTTACGAGCAGCAGGCCGGGCCGGGAGAGCCCCCCGCCGCCGAGCAGCGCAAGGTCGACGACGCCCTGCGCCAGCTCAGGGACTCGCTCGACCAGGCGTTCACCACCCTCGGCGAGGCGATCCGCGACCCCGAGTTCGGCGAGCAGACCAAGAAGGCCGCCAGCTCGCTGAGCGACGCCATGGCGGCGACGTTCTCCGAGGTGAGCGAGCGCCTCAAGCGCCGCTAGGCCGGCCGACGTCGATGCTGCCGCCGCTGCGCCAGTAGAGCTTGACCGAGCGGGACCCTGAGGCTTCCGTCTCGTCGGCGCGGTCGAGGAAGCCCTCGTCGACCAGGTAGCGGCGCAGCGTCGCGTAGTCGGGATGGTAGGCGCGCAGGGCCTCGTTGACCTCGGCCTCGGGGTAGCGGCGGCCCGGCTCGAACAGGCCGGCCAGGTGGTCGAGCACCAGCAGCCGCTTGGCGCGGGCGACCGGGATCGACAGCAGCCGGCCGCCGCGCACGAAGCGGCGCAGGACCTCCGCCTCCGGTCCCTCCCCGAGGGCCGCGATGTCGCCGGCCGGCTCGGAGGCCGGCCGCCGGGCCGCCGCCCGCAGCGTCTCGCCGCGGACCCGGTAGCCCTTGCCCGCGTCGCCGTCGAGCAGCCCCCCGGCCGCCAGCCGGTTCAGCGCCCTCGCCGCCGTCCGCGGCGGCAGACCCGCCCGCTCGGCCACCTCGGGGATGGTCTCCGCGCCAAGCACGACCGCCGCCAGCGCCTTGAGCCGGTCCGGCTCGGCCAGCAGGGCGAGAAGGTCCCGTGCCTCCCTGACGTCCTCCACGGGGTCATTGTGGACCCGGCCGGTTGTTGGAGCAGCGTGCTAGCCTTTGCCCAGGTAGGCCGCCTGCCCGTGGCCGACCGCCCGCGGGCTCCGGCCCGCCCGGTCCGGGCCGACGGACCCGGCGTCGAGCGTTGGGGACCATTCTTGGCCAGGACAGTCCGAACCGCCTATGCCTGCACCGAGTGCGGCGCAGCCAGCCCGCGCTGGGTCGGCCGCTGCCCCGCCTGCGGCGCCTGGAACAC
>DASYRU010000559.1:0-1613 GCA_036004165.1 Actinomycetota bacterium | reverse complement strand
GCTCGCAGTCGCCCGCCCCAAGCCCGAGCGGCACGGCGCCGTCCCCGGTGGCGGCCCTCAGCCGACGCGCTCGATGTTGGCCCCGAGCCCCCGCAGCCGCTCGTCGATCCGCTCGTAGCCCCGGTCGATCTGGCCGACGTTTCCGATCACCGACTCGCCGTCGGCGACCAGGGCGGCCAGCAGCAGCGCCATGCCGGCGCGGATGTCGGGGGAGTCGAGGCGCTCGCCGTACAGGCGGGTCGGGCCGTTCACCACCACCCGGTGGGGGTCGCAGACGATGATCCGCGCGCCCATGCCGACCAGCTTGTCGGCGAAGAACAGGCGGTTCTCGAACATCTTCTCGAAGATCAGCACGGTGCCGGTGGCCTGGGTGGCGACCGCGACCGCGATCGAGGTCAGGTCGGCCGGGAAGGCCGGCCAGGGGCCGTCGTCGATCTTGGGGATCGCCGCGCCCAGGTCGTCCTGGACCCGCAGCTCCTGCTCGCGGGGGACACGCAGGCGGCTGCCGTCCAGCTCCCAGCTCACCCCGAGGCGGCCCAGGCCGACCTCGACCGGGCGCAGGTCGTCGGCGATCACGTTCTCGACCAGCAGCTCGCCGCCGCTGACCGCGGCCAGCCCGACGAAACTGGCCACTTCGATGTAGTCGGGGCCGATGGTGTGCTCGCCGCCCGAAAGGCGCTCGACGCCCTGGACGCGCAGCAGGTTGGAGCCGATGCCGTCGACGCGGGCGCCGAGGGAGACCAGGAAGCGGCAGAGGTCCTGGACGTGCGGCTCGCAGGCGGCGTTGCCGATGACCGTCTCGCCCTCGGCCAGCACCGCGGCCATCACGGCGTTCTCGGTGGCGGTCACCGACGCCTCGTCGAGGAACATCGCCGCGCCGTACAGCCGCTCGGCCTGCAGCTCCAGCGCCCGGTCGAAGGTGGCCCGGACGCCGAGGGAGCGGAAGGCGAGCAGGTGGGTGTCCAGCCGACGCCGGCCGATCACGTCCCCGCCCGGCGGCGGCAGCAGGCAGTGCCCGGTGCGGGCGACCAGGGGGGCGGCCAGCAGCACCGACGCGCGGATGCGGGCGCAGAGGGCCGGGTCCAGGCCGGCACGGCGGACGCCGCGGGGGTCGATGCGGACCTCGCCGGGGCCGGGCCGTTCCACCCCGGCGCCGGTCGAGGCGACCAGCTCCAGCATGGTGTCCACATCGAGGATGTGGGGGACGTTGCGGAGCAGCACCGGCTCGTCGGCAAGCAGCGACGCCGCCATGATCGGCAGGGCCGCGTTCTTGTTCCCGGTCGGGCGGATCGTGCCGCTCAGCGGCTGCCCGCCCTTGATGACGAAGCTACCCATTCCACTCCAGTTCATGTCCGTTCGGGGGCACGGCGGCCTACTCTACCCCGGGCATGTCTCGGCCCGGTCAAGCTTCGAGCACGGCGGCTGTCGTTCCTGCCTCGTACACTGAGGATCCTGGGTCCCACCCGGTCAGCCACCACGGAGTTCCCCCCGATGCCCGAGTTCAAGCTTCAGACCGACATGCCGCCCGCCGGCGACCAGCCGCGCGCCATCGACGAGCTGGTCGCCGGTCTGGAGGGCGGCGAGCAGGCGGTCACGCTGCTGGGGGTGACCGG
>DASYRU010000558.1:0-1561 GCA_036004165.1 Actinomycetota bacterium | reverse complement strand
TGGAGGAGGCCGCCGTGGTCGACGGCGCCTCGACCTTCCGGGTCTTCCGCTCGGTCACCCTGCCGCTCTCGATGCCCGGCCTGGTCGCGACCTTCCTGATCGTGTTCGTGTTCGCCTGGAACGAGTACCTGCTGGCGCTGTTCCTGTCGAGCGCGGACGCGCAGACGATGCCCCTCACCGTGGCCGCCCAGAACGCCACCAGGGGCCCGCAGTGGTGGTACATGTCGGTGCTGATCCAGATCATGATCCTGCCGGTGATCGCCCTGGCGATCGCGCTGGAGCGGGTCATCTCGCGCGGCCTGCTGGTCGGGGCGGTCAAGGGCTAGATGGCCCCCGAGCTGGTCATCACCGGGTTCGAGACGGTCGACGTGCGCTTCCCCACCTCGCTGCGGCGCGACGGCTCCGACGCGATGCACGCCGACCCCGACTACTCCGCCGCCTACGTGATCCTGCGCACCGGCGACCCGGACCTGCAGGGCCACGGGTTCTGCTTCACCATCGGCCGCGGCACCGAGATCTGCGTGCAGGCCATCCGCGCGCTGGCCCCTGCGGTCGTCGGCGCCAAGGCCGAGGAGCTGTTCGCCGACATGGGGGGCATGTGGCGCCGGCTGGTGGGCGACAGCCAGCTGCGCTGGCTCGGCCCGGAGAAGGGCGTCATCCACCTGGCCACCGCCGCGGTCGTCAACGCGGTCTGGGACCTGTACGCCAAGGCGCGCGGCAAGCCGCTGTGGAAGCTGCTGGCCGACCTGGAACCCGAAGAGGTCGTCGCGCTGGTCGACTTCCGCTACCTGACCGACGCGCTCACCCCCGCGGAGGCGCTGGCGCTGCTGCGCGCCAAGGCGGCGACCAGGCGGGAGCGGGAGGCGCAGCTGGCCGCCGCCGGCTACCCCGCCTACGCCACCTCGCCCGGCTGGCTCGGCTACGACGACCAGGAGCTGCGCCGCCGCTGCCGCGAGGCGGTGCAGGCCGGCTTCAGCCACGTCAAGCTCAAGGTCGGCGCGGACCTGGAGGACGACCTGCGGCGCCTGCGCATCGCCCGCGAGGCGCTCGGCCCCGACCGCGGGCTGATGCTGGACGCCAACCAGGTCTGGAGCGTGCCGGAGGCGATCGCCTGGATGGCCGAGCTGGCCCGCTTCGACCCCTGGTGGATCGAGGAGCCGACCAGCCCCGACGACGTGCTCGGCCATGCGGCGATCGCCCGCGCGGTCGCGCCGGTGCGGGTGGTGACCGGCGAGCACGTGCAGAACCGGGTGGTCTTCAAGCAGCTGCTGCAGGCCGGCGCGGTCGCCGCCTGCCAGGTGGACGCCTGCCGCCTCGCCGGGGTCAACGAGGTGGTCGCGGTGCTGCTGCTGGCCGCCAAGTTCGGCGTGCCGGTATGCCCCCACGCCGGCGGCGTCGGCCTGTGCGAGCTGGTGGTGCACCTGTCGGCGTTCGACTACATCGCCGTGAGCGGCTCGCTGGACGAGCGCATGATCGAGTACGTCGACCACCTGCACGAGCAGTTCGTCGAGCCGGTCCGGGTGGTCGGCGGCCGCTACCTGCTGCCGCGGTCCCCCGGGTA
>DASYRU010000557.1:0-1603 GCA_036004165.1 Actinomycetota bacterium | reverse complement strand
CAGGAGCAGCAGGAGCTACTCGACCGCGCGTTCGCCGGGCTTTAACGTAGGCGCACTCCGATCCGCTGCCGAAGGAGGCGCGCCCATGAAGGTCCGGGATGTGGCGAGCAGCGCGGTGGTGGCGGTCGGGCCGGCACAGTCGCTGCGCGAGGCGACCCAGCTGATGGCCAAGCACCGGGTCGGGTCCGCCGTGGTCCAGGACGCCGAGCAGCTGGTCGGCATCCTCACCGAGCGGGACGTGCTCAACGCGGTCGCCAGCGGCGCCGAGGCGGAGACGGTCACGGTGCAGGACATCATGACCGCCGACGTGGTCACCGTCGGTCCGGACTGGGACCTGGTGGAGGCCGCCGCCGAGATGGCCCGCCGGCGCATCCGCCATCTGGTGGTGTACGAGGGCGGTCAGCTCCTCGGGGTGCTCAGCGTCCGCGACGTGCTCCCGGCCCTGCTGCCCCGGTAGCGCCATGGCGAAGAAGAAGGAGCGGGCCGCCGACCCGGCCGCCAGGGTGCTGAACGCCTGCGACGACGCCGGCGTCGACCTTGTCCGGTTCCTGTACGTCGACCACGGTGGGGTCGTCCGCGGCAAGGCGACCTCGCGGGCGCGGCTGGCAGAGCGGCTGCAGACCGGCATCGGCCTGGTCCTGGCCATGCAGGCGATGAACATGCTGGACGAGCCGGCTCCGGTGGCCGGCCTCGGCCCCGTCGGCGAGGTCCGCCTGGTCCCCGACCCGGACTCGTTCGTGACGCTGCCGTACGCGCCGGGCGCCGCGGCCATGACGGCGGACATGGTCCGGCTGGACGGCCAGCCATGGGAGGCCTGCCCGCGGGCGTTCCTGAAGCGGGCGGTCGCCGAGCTCGCCGCCGAGGGCTCTACGCTGGTGGCCGCGTTCGAGCCGGAGTTCACCCTCGGCCGGCGCGTACCCGGCGAGGGCCCGGACGACCCCGACCGGCTCGAGCCGGTCGACCAGAGCCTCTGCTTCTCGACCACCGGCTTCGGCGCGGCGCACGACTACGCGATCGAGCTGGTCCGGGCGCTGCAGGCGCAGGGCATGGTGGTCGAGCAGTACTATCCGGAGCTGGGCCACGGCCAGCAGGAGCTGTCGGTCCGCCACGCGCCCGCCCTGCGGGCGGCCGACAACATGGTCTGCTACCGGGAGACCGCCCGCGGGGTGGCCTGGCGCCAGGGCCTGTGGGCGAGCCTCGCCCCCAAGCCCATCGCCGACCAGGCCGGCAACGGCGCCCACCTGCACCACTCGCTCTGGGAGCTCGGTCGAGCCGGCCAACCGGGCGAGCGCAACGCCTTGCACGACGCCGGCGACCGCCGCGGCCTGTCCGAGCTGGCCTACCACTGGATCGGCGGGCTGCTGGCCCACCTGCCCGGCCTGGTCGCGCTGACCTGCGGGAGCGTCAACAGCTACCGGCGCCTGGCCCCGCAGTCCTGGAGCAGCGCGTTCACCTGCTGGGGGATGGACAACCGGGAGGCAGCCGTCCGCGTCCCCTCCCGCATGTGGGGGCTGGAGGAGGCGTCGGCCAACCTGGAGCTGAAGCCGTCGGACGCCACCGGCAACCCCTACCTCGCCCTCGGCGCCGTCATCCACGCCGGGCT
>DASYRU010000556.1:0-3196 GCA_036004165.1 Actinomycetota bacterium | reverse complement strand
GGGCGGAGCGGTGTTCGCCAGCTGCACCGTCGGCACCTTCGACGGCTTCCGCCTCGACGAGGCAGGGCGGATCTGGACCAGCGCCGGTGACGGCGTGCACTGCTACGACCCGGACGGCACCCTCATCGGCAAGCTCCGCGTGCCGGAGACCGTGGCCAACCTCGTCTTCGGCGGCCGCAGACGCAACCACCTGTTCATCTGCGCCACCACCTCCCTCTACGCCATCCTCCTGCCGGTCAACGGCGTGCCGAGCGGCGGCGTACGCGGGTAGATTCCCACCCCTGCACGACCATGCGGTCTGTCGAGGCGGGAGCGACGCTGATGCGGTATCGCCCGGCGGCAGATGAGGTAGGCGGGCCGGCAACCTAGGGCTGTCGGCCGATCCGCGCCGGCCGCCTTAGCCCTACCCTGAAGACCGAGAGTTGGCCGCTTCGGCGGCCAGCGCGAGGAGGAGGTGCATGAAGATGCCGCTGCTGATCCCGCTGGTCGTGCTGGTTGTCGTCGGTGTGCTGGCGATGCGGTTCGGCGCCGACAGCCGAGACATCCGCCGACCCGTTCCCTGGTGAGCCCCGCCAGCAGGGCAGCGCAGCGTCAGCTGCGCCGGCGCCTGTTGGAGGTCGGGAGCGGCAGCCGCTCCGAGGCGTTCGGCGCCCAGGAGTGGCTGCTGCTGTCCAGCATCGCGGTCATCTGGGGATCCTCGTTCCTGTTCATCGACATCGGCCTGGAGGCGTTCCGGCCGGGCGTGATCGCCTTCGCTCGGGTCGCGCTCGGCGCCGCGGCGCTGGCGCTGTTCCCGGCCGCGCGCCGCCCGGTCGACCGCCAGGACCTCCCGCGGGTGGCGCTGCTGGGGGTGGTCTGGATGGCCGTGCCGCTGCTGCTGTTCCCGGTCGCGCAGCAGTGGATCGACTCCTCGGTGGCCGGCATGCTCAATGGCGCGGTACCGCTGTTCGGGGCCGCCTGGGCGGTGCTGCTGCTGCGCCGTCCGCTGGCCCGTGCCCAGACGCTTGGGCTGCTGGTCGGCTTCGCCGGCGTCCTGGCGATCTCGTGGCCGGAGCTGGAGGGGTCTCGGGCCACCACGCTCGGCGTCGTCCTGGTGGTGGTCGCGGTGACCTGCTATGGCCTCGCGGTCAACCTGGCGGTGCCGCTGCAACAGCGCTACGGGTCCCTGCCGGTGCTGTTGCGCGCCCAGCTGGTCGCCTTGCTGCTGCTGCTGCCGTTCGGGCTGTGGAGCGTGCCCGGCTCGCACCTCGAGTGGGGGCCGGCGCTGGCGATGCTGCCGCTCGGGATCCTCGGGACGGGCCTGGCCTTCGTCCTGATGACGACCCTGGTCGGACGCGTCGGCGGTCCGCGCGGCGCGGTTGCCACCTACTTCATCCCGGTGGTGGCGATCGCGCTCGGCGTCGTCTTCCTCGGTGAGCGGGTGGCGCCGGCCGCGCTGCTCGGCACCGGGCTGGTGCTCGCGGGCGCCTGGCTGACCTCCCGGCGGGAGGTCCGGCAGGTCGCCTGACGCTATCGTAGCGAGGACGCTCCGGGGCAACGGCGAGTGAGGTACCGCCATGACCGACTACGGCCGCGAGGTGCGGTTCGGGTACTTCCTCATCCCCAACGCCAGCGACCCGCTGCTGTCGACCGCGCAGGAGGTTGAACGGCTGGGCCTCGACTACATCGGCGTGCAGGACCACCCCTACCAGCGGCGCTTCGTCGACACCTGGACGCTGCTGGCCATGATCGCCGCGACCACCTCCCGGGTCGGGCTCTTCCCTGACGTGGCCAACCTGCCGCTGCGGCCGCCGGCGATGCTGGCCAAGGCCGCCGCCAGCCTCGACCTGCTCAGCGGCGGCCGGCTCGAGCTCGGGCTGGGCGCCGGCGGGTTCTGGGACGCGATCGAGGCCTACGGCGGCCCACGGCGCGGCCCCGCCGCGTCGTACGAGGCTCTGGCCGAGGCGATCGAGGTGATCCGCAAGGTCTGGAGCGGCGAGCGGAACCTCCGCTTCCAGGGCCAGCACTACCGGCTGGCCGGCGCCCACTCCGGACCGGTGCCGGCCCATCCGATCGGCATCTGGCTCGGCGTCTACCGGCCGCGGGCGCTGCGGCTGGCCGGACGGGTGGCCGACGGCTGGGTGCCCTCATTCCGCGGCGAGCTGCAACCCCTGCGCGATGGGGCGGACCTTCTGGACCAGGGCGCCGCCGCGGCGGGACGCGACCCCGCCGAGCTCCGACGGATCCTCAACGTGGCCGGCGCCATCACCGACGGCGCGTCCGAGGGACCCCTGCGCGGCCCGGTGGGGCAGTGGGTGGAGGAGCTGACCGCGCTGGCGGTCGGGTACGGCTTCGACACCTTCGTCCTGTGGTCGGATGGTCCAGGCCACCTGGCACGGTTCGCCGAGGAGATCGTCCCGGCGGTGCGGGCCCAGGTGGCCTGGGAACGCGGCCGATGACCGAGCGCCTCCACGTCCACGTCAACCGGCTGCTGTGGAACCAGGACGCCGATGACTACCAGCGGCGCAACGCTCCCCAGATCCGGCAGCAGGCCTTCACCGGCGACCTCGCGTGGGGGCTGTGGGCCATCCCGGAATCGCAGCTCGGCGTGCTCGGCGAGGTTGCCGGCAAGGACGTGCTCGAGCTGGGCTGCGGCGGCGGCCAGTGGTCGATGGCGCTGGCCCGTCGTGGCGCGCGGCCGGTCGGGCTGGACCTGTCGGAGCGGCAACTCGGCCACGCCAGCCGCCTGCAGCAGGAGGCCGGCATCCGGTTCCCGCTGGTGCAGGGCGACGCCGAGCGGGTGCCGCTGCGCGAGGCCCGCTTCGACATCGTGTTCGCCGACCACGGGGCCTTCTCCTTCGCCGACCCCTACCGGACCGTCCCGGAGGCGGCCAGGCTGCTGCGCCGCGGTGGGCTGCTGGCCTTCAACCACATCAGCCCGATCTACCAGATCGCCGCGCCGGTGGACGCCGAGCACGCCAGCGAGCGGCTGGTCTACGACTACTTCGGCCTGCACCGGATCGAGGTGCCTGGCAGCACGGTCGAGTTCGACCTGCCCTACGGCGCCTGGATCCGGCTGTTCCGTGACTGCGGCCTGGTGGTGGAGGATCTGATCGAGCCGCGGCCGGGACCCGAGGCCGCCAGCACCTACCGGGACGCCGACGATCTCGCCTGGTCCCGCCGGTGGCCTTCGGAGTGCATCTGGCGCGCGCGCAAG
>DASYRU010000555.1:0-2961 GCA_036004165.1 Actinomycetota bacterium | reverse complement strand
CTGGTGCTGCGCGCGGTCGTCGCGCCGCTGCTGCTGGTCGCCACCGTGGTGCTGTCGTTCGGCGCGGCGCTTGGCGTCAGCGCCCTGGCCTTCAACAACCTCTTCAACTTCGCCGGGGCCGACCCGTCGTTCCCGCTGTGGACCTTCGTCTTCCTGGTCGCCTTGGGCACCGACTACAACATCTTCCTGATGACCAGGGTCCACGAGGAGAGCAGCCGCTACGGGACCCGGCGGGGCGCGCTGATCGGCCTGGCCGCCACCGGCGGGGTGATCACGTCTGCCGGGATCGTGCTGGCGGGGACGTTCGCCGCCCTCGGCACGCTGCCGCTGGTGTTCATCACCGAGATCGGCTTCGCGGTGGCCTTCGGGGTGCTGCTGGACACCTTCATCGTCCGCTCGGTGCTGGTCACCGCGCTCAACCTGGATGTCGGCCGCTGGATCTGGTGGCCGAGCAGCCTGCACCGCAAGCGCGACGTCGAGCTCGGCGAGGTCGAAGAGGAGACCGCGACGGTCACCGGTTAGCGCTGCGCTGGCGGCTCGAACTCGCCGCCGCGAACGCCGCCCATGAAGGCGTCCCATTCGCGGTGGGTGAACACCAGCACCGGGCCCTGGCGGTCCTTGGAGTCGCGCACCGCCACCCGGTCGTCGAGGAAGGCCACCTCGACACAGCCGTTACCGCCGCTGTGGGAGCTTGTCTGCCACACCAAGTGGGACCAGTCGAACATCTCACTCCCCTCATTCCGGATATCCGTTACAGCTTTCGGCACGGCCGGAAGGTTCCTACAGCCGCGCTGGTCAGCTGGGGAGAGGGAAGAAATAGCGATCTTTCACTTAGGCCCACCGGCCTACGCAAGGCTCCTCGCCAGCGCCACGACCAAGGCGACCGAGTCGTCCGGCGGCAGGGCCATGGCCCGCAGCTGGTCGAACGCCGAGGCGTAGCGCCGGACCTCCTCCTCGCTCTCGAGGTAGAGGTCGCTCTTGGTGTGCTCGAGGTAGACGACATCGGGGTCGTCCGGCTCGGGAAAGCTGAAGATGGTGAACGCCCCGCTCATGCCCGCGTGGTGCCCGGCTGCGAACGGCAGGACCTGGAGCGTCACGGTGGGCAGCGCCGCCACCCGGGCGAGATGGTGGAGCTGCTCGCCCATGGCCGCCGGCCCGCCGACCGGGCGCCGCAGCAGCGCCTCGTCCAGCACCGCCGACAACGCCGGCGGCAGGTCCCGAGCCAGCAACGACTGCCTGGCCATGCGGAACTCGACCCACCGCTCGACCTCCTCCGGCCGCAGGTCCGGGCGGACGGTGCGGATGACCGTGCCGGCGTACTGCCTGGTCTGGAACAGGCCTGGGACCAGCAGGGTCTCGTACACCCGGATCGAGCTGGCCGCCGCCTCCATGCCGACCAGGGGCACGATCAGCGTGTCGCTGTAGGCCTGCCACCAGTCCCGCTGGCGTGCCTCCCTGGCGCTCTGGAGCAGGGCGTCCCGCCGCTGGCCGGCGACGCCGTAGAGCTGCAGCATGTCGCGGACGTCGCGCGGGGTGGCGCCGACCTGGCCCGTCTCGATGCGCGAGATCTTCGAGTCGGAGCATTCCAGCGCGCCGGCCACCTGCTCGATGGTCAGCCCGGCATCGTTCCGCAGCCGGCGCAGCTCGATCCCGAGCCGACGGCGGCGGACCGTGGGGCTCCGCCTGCCGCTGACGACGTCCCGCTTCATCCCCCGCCCCTCTGAGGGACTGCAATCTGCACTTGCATCCTGGCGCTCACGGCCCTAAGGTGATGATAGAGGTCATTCTCCATCACATTCCTGCTGGCGACAAGGAGGCGCGGTGCCCACCAAGGCGCACAAGCGGATCCTCGATGCGGCGACCAGGCTCCTCTACCACGACGGCCTCCACGTCAGCATCGACCGGATCATCGCCGAGGCGCACGTGGCGCCGATGACCGTCTACCGCCGGTTCGGCGGCAAGGACGAGCTGGTGGCCGCCACCCTCGAGCGGTGGAGCGCCGAGTGGCTCGGCTGGCTGCACGACCGGATCGACCGCCGCGGCGACGACCCCGGCCAGCGCATGGCGGCGCTCTGGGAGGCGCTGGAGGAGTGGTTCGCCACCGAGGGGTTCCGCGGCTCGCTGATCGCCAACGCGGCCGCCGAGCTCCGTGGGGAGCCCGGCCATCCCGCCCAGAAGGTGATCGCGGCGCATCGGGCGGCGATGCGCCAGTTCCTCGTGGACCTGGCCGTGATGACCGGCGCGCACGATCCTGCCGGCCTCGCCGCCGAGCTGGAGGTGCTGGTCGAGGGCGCGGTCGTGGTCGCCATGGTCGACCGGCGGCCCGCCGTCGGGGTCAGCGTCCACGCCCTGGCGACCGCGACCCTCGCAGCGCGCTCGGCGTAGCGGCAGGTCAGGCCACGGCTGGGCCGCGGACGCCACCACCCAGCTGGCGGAGCCGGACGGCGAGCGCCACCAGCGCGACCCCGAACACGATGGCGTACACGCCGAGCACCAGGACGACGGCGATGGCGCCGTCGCCCGGCCGGACCGCCAGGAAGACCCCGAAGGCGACCGAGATGATCCCGCCGAGCGCGAGCAGCCACTCGCCCCGCAGCTCCCGACGCAGCGCCACGGCAACGGCGATCTCGATCAGGCCGGTCGCGATCGCCCAGGCGGCGATCAGGTAGAGCAGCACCAGGGCGGTGATGTCCGGCCACAGGAAGGTGAACACGCCGGCGGCGATCCCGGCGACGCCCTCGACGATCAGCCAGCCGCGGCGGGCGCTCACCAGCCGACCCCCGACGATCACCGCCGCCAGCGCCAGCAGGCCGTCCACCAGCGCGTAGAAGCCGAACAGCAGCACCAGCACGCGCAGGGTGATGTCCGGCCAGATCACGGCGATCACGCCGAAGAGCACCGCAAGGGCGCCACGCAGCGCCAGCGTCCACCAGTAGCGAGCAAGGTAGTCCAGCACGGTTC
>DASYRU010000554.1:0-3406 GCA_036004165.1 Actinomycetota bacterium | reverse complement strand
ATCCAGGCCGACCTGAAGACGATGCTCGCGCACGGCGTGCACGGCATGTCGGCGATCACCGCCGTGACCGTGCAGAACTCGGTCGGTGTGCAGGGCTTCTACGAGCTCGAGCCCCGCGCCGTCTACGAGCAGATCGAGTCGGTGGCCACCGACATCGGGGTGGACGCGGTCAAGACCGGCATGCTCGCCACCGGCGCCATCATCGAGGCGGTCGCCGACGCCTGCGAGCGCTTCGCCCTCCCCAACCTGGTGGTCGACCCGGTCGCCGTCTCCAAGCACGGTGACCCGCTGCTGCGTCCCGACGCGGTCGAGGCGCTGCGGACCCGGCTGCTGCCCCTTGCCACCATCGTCACCCCCAACCTCGGGGAGGCCAAGCTGCTGACCGGCGTCGAGCCGCGCAGCCGCGCCGACCTGCAGGCGGCAGCCGTCGCCCTGGCCGAGCTCGGTCCGCGCTGGGTGCTGGTCAAGGGCGGCCACCTGCCCGGCGACGAGGCGGTCGACCTGTTGTGGGATGGGACCAGCGGCATCGAGCTGCGCGCCCCGAGGGTCGCCACCCCACACACCCACGGCACCGGCTGCACGCTGGCGTCCGCGATCGCCTCCAACCTGGCCGTCGGCCTCGACGTGGCCACCGCCGTCGGCGAGGCCAAGCGGTTCGTGTCCGGGGCGATCGCCGGCTCCTTCCCGCTCGGCAAGGGCATCGGCCCGACCGATCACGCCTGGCGGTTCCGCGCCTCGGGCCTGCTCCGAACGGGCGGCCCCAGCCACCCGGCGGCCGCCTGGCCCTACGGCCCCAACCCCTACGAAGGCTGAGGCGGCGATGGCTTCCCGCAAGGACACGCTGGTCGCCCGGGTGCTGGTGGTCCACGACGGCAAGGTGCTCGCCGCTCACCACCGCCACCCGGACGGGGACGACTTCTGGTGCCTGCCAGGCGGCAAGGCGGAGCCGGGCGAGCGCCTGGAGGACGCCGCCAGGCGGGAGCTGCGGGAGGAGACCGGCCTGCCGGTCGGCCTCGCCGGGGTCGTGTGGCTGCAGGACCTGGTCGAGCGGCACGAGCTGGTGGTGGTGTTCGCCGGCTGGCTGGCCGCCGGGCACGACGGCGTCCTCTCGCTGGAGCCCGACTACGCCGGCCACGACCGGCACCTGGTGGAGGTCGCCTGGCGCGACCCGCACGAGCTGCTGGCCGGCGACTTCCGGCCCGCCGCCCTGCTCAAGCTGCTCGACTTCGGCAACCTCCCCGAGCTGGCACGGCCGGAATCATAGCCGGCGCCGCTACCAGGAAGGCGGCGGCTCGACCTCGTCGGGGACCGGCGCCCTGCGCAGCAGCTCGGCGATGGACGCGTTGACCTCGTCGAGCGGCAGCCCTCCCGCCGCCAGCCGTTCCGGCTCCAGCGGCAGCAGCCGCCGGTAGAAGGCGATGCCGGCGTCGAGCAGGTCGGGGTCGTCCGGGTCGGCGTCGATCGCCTCGAACACCGCGTCCTCGGCGTCGGCGTAGCGGCCGAGCGCCTCGAGCACCCGGGCGAGCTGCAGGCGCGCCGCCGCCGGCAGCTCCAGCTCCGCGGCGTGCCCCGCCAGGCGGGCGGCCAGCTCCGCGTCCAGCAGGGTCTCCGAACGGGCCGCCAGGAAGCCGGCGAGGGCGAGGGCGCGGCGGCGGCGGGCGGCCGCCGCCGCCGGCCGGCCGGTCGCCTCGTACAGGTCGGCCTCGACCTCGAGCACCTCGAGGACCTTCGCCACCCGGCGCAGGTCGGGGGTGGCGCCGGCGGTGAGCAGGCCGAGCAACTGCTCCTCGGTGAGGGTGGACACCACCCGCCCGCTCACCCCGAGCAGCGGCTGGTAGGCATCGTCGAACAGGCCGAGCGCCTCCTCGCGGTTGCCGCCGGCGGCGATCCGCAGGATGCGGCCGAGCGCCTGCGCGGCCAGCTCGATCTGACGCATCAGGTAGTCCCGCTGGTACAGGTCGGCCTCCCAGATATGCCGCCGGGTGAGCAGGTATGGTGACCCCATGAGCGAGCCCGCGACAAGGACCGCCACCAGGCAGGACCCGCCGCCGGAGCGGCCACGAACCGAGGTGCCGCCGGCGCTTGCCCGCCTGGCCGCCTGGAGCTGGCGCCTCCTGGTGATCGTGCTCGCCGGCGGGCTGGTGCTCTACCTGCTCATCCTGTTGCGGGTGGTGGTCCTCCCGGTGATCGTGGCGCTGTTCCTGGCCACCCTGCTGGTCCCCATGGTGCGGTGGCTGGAGGCGCGCGGCTGGCGGCACCTGCCCGCCGTGCTGACCGTGTTCCTGGGCGCCCTGCTGGCGCTGGCGGCGATCATCGCCGGGTTCGTCCCCCTCATCGGCAACGAGCTGCCTGCCCTCCGCGAGCGGGCCGGGCAGGGCGTCCAGGAGATCGAGGACTTCATCGCCTCGCGGCCCTTCGGGCTCGACGAGCAGGACCTCAACCGCTGGTTCGAGCAGGCCAGGCAGCAGCTCAGCGAGAACTCCAGCGGCATCACCCGCAGCGCGGTGCGCGGCGCGACCCTGGTCGGCGAGGTCGTCACCGGCCTGATCCTGACCCTGTTCCTGACCTTCTTCTTCGTCAAGGACTCCGAGCGCTTCACCCGCTGGATCCTCGACTTCATCGGCGAACCCCGGGCCGGGCACGTGCGCGAGCTCGGCCGCCGCTCCGCGACCGCGGTCAGCAGCTACCTCCGCGGGCAGGCGACGGTCGGGCTGATCGACGGGGTCTTCATCGGCATCGGGCTGGCCATCGTCGGCGTTCCCCTGGTGGTCCCGTTGGCCGTGCTGACCTTCATCGCGGCGTTCCTGCCGCTGGTCGGGGCGTTCGCCGCCGGCGCCGTGGCTGCGCTGGTCGCCCTGGTCACCGAGGGCCTGACCGCCGCCCTGATCGTGGTCGGCATCACCGTGCTGGTGCAGCAGGTCGAGGGCCATGTGCTCGCCCCGCTGCTGCTCGGCCGGGCGGTCGCGCTGCACCCGGTGGTGATCATCCTCGCGCTGGCGGCCGGCGCCATCCTCGGCGGGATCATCGGGGCGTTCCTGGCGGTGCCGATCGCCGCCGTGGTCACCGCGGTCGGGACCTACCTGCGCGGCGGACCGGTCGGCGAGCCTGCCGAGCCGGGGGCGCCGGAACCCGAGACCAGCGCCCGTGGCGCCCTGCCGGCGTCGCCGCCCTAGACCGCGCGGCGGACCTTGTTGGCCTTGATGCAGGACGTGCAGACGTTGCGGCGGACGGCGGTGCGCCCCTCCATGATGCGGATGCGCTGGATGTTCGGGTTCCAGCGGCGCGGGCTGCGCTTGTGGGAGAAGCTCACCTTCATGCCGAAGCCCGGGTGCTTGCCGCAGATCTCGCAGACGGCGGCCATGATCGAAGGACCTTCCTTGTTGGAGAGCGCGCGGTTCTGAAGAGG
>DASYRU010000553.1:0-3563 GCA_036004165.1 Actinomycetota bacterium | reverse complement strand
CGGCGGAGTTCGACCGGCTGCGGGCGCCGTCCAGCGCCTATGCGCCCAGGCAGGTCATCACCTACCTGTGCACCAGGGAGCACCTGGTGCCGGTGCCGTTCGCGGCCGACGCCGAGGTGCCGGAGGTGTGGGACTGCCGCTGCGGCCAGCCCGCCACGAGAGTCGCGTCCACGACGTAGGCTGTGTTGCCGCCGGCCTAGCAACCGCAGTCCCCGATCGATGTGGGGGGAGCTCGCTCCCCCACGGCCCCCCAAGAGCGCCTGTGCCATGGTCAAGGTGAACGGTTCGGTTTGGGACCTCGTCGTGGTCGGCGCGGGGCCGGCGGGCGCGGCGGCCGCGCTGGAGGCAAAACGGCTGCGTCCCGACGCGGCCGTGCTGCTGCTCGACAAGGCCGCCTTCCCGCGGGACAAGCCGTGCGGTGACGGTGTCGGTCCGCACGCGGTCGACCAGCTGGCCGCGCTCGGAGCCGCCTCGGTGCTGGCCGGCTACCCGCCGATCCGCCGGCTGCGGCTGCGCTCCCCGCGCGGGCGGGAGCTGGCCGGCGAGCCGGCCAGACCCAACCACGTGGTGCCGCGGCAGGTGCTGGACGCCCGCCTGGTCGAGGCGGCCGTGGCCGCCGGCGCCCGCCTCGGCCAGGCGCGCGTGCGCCGCCTGGAGCAGCGCGACGGGCTGGTGGTGGTCGACGGCGAGCTGGCCGCCAGGACGGTGGTCGGCGCCGACGGCGCCAACTCGGCCGTCCGCCGGCTGCTCGGCGCGGCTCCCAACCCCGACCGCCACCTGGCCATCGCCGTGCGCGGCTACGCGCCGGCGCCTCCCGGGCGGCCCGAGCAGCTGATCGCCTGGGTCGCCGAGGGCTGGCCGGCCTACGTGTGGTCGTTCCCCACCGGCACCGGGATCGCCAACGTCGGCTACGGGCTGCTGCGCAGCCGCCTGCACGGCGGCAAGCCGGCGCTGCACCAGCGGCTGCGGACGCTGCTGCCGGCGGCCGAGCCGGACCAGGGGAGCCTGCGCGCCCACCACCTGCCGTTCTCCTCCCACCGGCCGCCGGCGGGCAGGGGTCGGGTGCTGCTGGCGGGCGACGCCGCCTCGCTGGTCAACCCGGTCTCCGGGGAGGGCATCTACTACGCGCTCGCCTCGGGGCGGCTGGCCGCCCAGGCCGCCCTGTGCGCGCCCGAACGGCCGGCCGCCGCCTACCGGCGGCTGCTCGCCGCCACCTTCGGCAGGCACCTGCGCCACGCGGCCGTGCTCGCCCGCGCGATCCGCTCCCCCACCCTGGCCGAGGCCGGCCTGGCCGCCGCCGTCGGCACCCCTGCCCTGTTCGAGACCCTGGTGGAGCTCGGCCTCGGCCAGGCGAGGATCACGCCGCGCCTGCTCGCCGCCCTCCCGGCCGGCCTGCTCCGGACTGTCCGTGACCGGCGGTAGCGTTGCGTCCTCTGGACCTGGATCCCCGGATGGAAGGACGGCGATGGCGGGTGCGGTGAGGCGGGTCGGGGTCGAGGAGCGTCGGGCGCGGCTCGGGCTCCGCCACCACCTGGCGGCGGCCGCCAGGGTGGACAGCGCGGTGGAGGCCGCCGACGGCCTGGTCGCGCTGCACGGCACCGACCCGGCGTCGGTGTTCCTGGCCGCCTGGGCGCGGATGCGGGCGGCGGAGGTCGCCGCGATCGAGCGGACGCTGTACGAGGAGCGGGCGCTGGTGCGCATCCTCGGCATGCGCCGCACGATGTTCGTGGTCCCGGTCGAGCTGGCGCCGATCGTGCAGGCCTCGTGCGCCCACGCGATCGCGGTGAAGCAGCGGCGCCTGCTGCTGCAGCACCTCGACCAGGCCGCGATCGCCGACGAGCCGGCCAGCTGGCTCAAGGAGGTGGAGGAGTCCACCGTCGCGGCGCTGGCCGCCCGCGGCGAGTCGCTCGCCGCCGACCTGTACGAGCACGAGCCGCGCCTGCAGGAGCAGCTCCTGGTGGCGCCAGGCAAGCCCTACGAGGCCCGCCAAGCCGTCGCCACCCGCATCCTGTTCCTGCTGGCCGCCGAGGGGCGGATCATCCGCGGCCGCCCGCGCGGCTCGTGGATCAGCGGCCAGTTCCGCTGGGCGCCGATCGAGGCGTGGCTGCCGGGCGGGCTTCCCGAGTGGCCGGTCGAGACCGCCAGGGTCGAGCTGGTGCGCAGGTGGCTGGCCGCGTTCGGGCCGGGCACCGCCACCGACCTGAAGTGGTGGACCGGGTGGACGGCCGGGGAGGTCAAGCGCGCCCTCGCCGAGGTCGGCCCGGCCGAGGTCGACCTCGACGGCGCGACGGGACTGGTGCTGGCCGACGACCTGGAGCCGGCGCCGGAACCGGAGCCGTGGGTGGCGCTGCTGCCCGCGCTGGACCCGACGGTGATGGGCTGGGCCGCCCGGGGATGGTTCCTCGGCGGGCACGGTCCGACGCTGTTCGACCGCAACGGCAACGCCGGCCCGACCGTGTGGTGGGACGGGCGGGTGGTCGGCGGCTGGGCGCAGCGGCGGGACGGCGAGATCGCCTTCCGGCTGCTGGAGGACGTCGGCGCCGAGGGCGCCGCGGCGGTGGGCGCTGCGGCCGAGCGGCTGGGGGCATGGCTGGGGAAGGTCCGGGTGACGCCGCGCTTCAGGACCCCGCTGGAACGGAAGCTGACCGCGTGAGCTTCGCGCTCACCAGAGCAACAGGATCAGCGCCTGCAGCGCGAAGGCGTTGGCGAAGCTCTCCTGGGCGTTGAACAGCCGCAGGTTGTTGCGCGGCGCCCGCCTGGCGGCCTTCCAGCCCTTCCACAGGAACCAGACCACCAGCGCCTGCAGGGCGACGCCCAGCAGGAACGGCGGGTGGAACGGCAGCCGGAAGCCGAGCAGCGCCAGGCCCCACAGGACCATGCCGATCAGCACCGTCCGCAGGGTCCCGGGATACAGCGGCCGGGCCCCGCGACGGTAACCGGGCGGCGGGCGGCGGAGCATGGGCTCAGTGTAGGCCATTTGGGGCGAATGTCACCGGTCGGCTACCGACCCGCGGTCCCCGATCGATGTGGGGGGAGCTCGCTCCCCCCACGGCCCCGCAAAGAGCGCCTGCGCCATGGTCGGCGTTATCGGCGAGCCACCTGGCTGACCAGGCGCAGCAGCGTCAGCGGGACATCGCGGCGGGCTGGCGGCGGGTGAAGGTGAGGTGGTCGCCGTCGACGTCGACCAGCACCGCGTCGCCGTCGGTGAGCTCGCCGGCCAGCAGGCGGCGGGCCAGCTCGTCGCCGATCGCCTTGGTGATCAGGCGGCGCAGCGGCCGCGCGCCGTAGGCGGGGTCGTGGCCGTGGTCGGCCAGCCACGCCTTGGCCCCCGGGGTCAGCTCGAGGGTGAGCCGCCGGTCCGCCAGCCTGGCGGCCAGCCTGGTCACCTGGATGTCCACGATCCTGGCCAGGTCCTGGCGCGACAGCCGGTGGAAGACCAGGATCTCGTCCAGCCGGTTCAGGAACTCCGGCTTGAACGTGTCGCGGACCACGCCCATGACCCGTTCGCGGGCCACCTCCTCGGGCTCGATGATGTCGGTGAGCAGCACCGACCCGAGGTTGGA
>DASYRU010000552.1:0-3945 GCA_036004165.1 Actinomycetota bacterium | reverse complement strand
CGGTCCGAGGTCGACCACCAGCGCCTCTCCCCCGTCGAGGGCGATCGCGAGCAGCACGCCAAGGCGCCGGGCGCCGCCAAGCTTGCGCCCCAGCAGCCGCTTGGCGAACTCCTTGCGGTTGCGATGACGTCGCACGACGTGGGCGGCCCGCACCTCGACGCCTTTGACCCTCCTGCCCTGGACCTCCTTGTCGAGGTCGTGGCGGAGGGTCTCGACCTCGGGCAGCTCGGGCACGGGCTCCTCCGGCGGACGCCGACGCCCGAGCGTTGCATCCCCGGGCAGGACGCCCGAGTCTAGCCACCCCCTACCTCGTGCGCATGTGAAACCACTGAGAGTGGTCGCCGCCGGCGATACCTTACGACGCCTGCTCCTCGGATGGCCGTCTGAGGCGCGCGGGACCGCGGAGGGGCCAACTCTGAGGTGGCGGGAGCGCAGAGGTAGGGCTGCCGGCCGATTCGGGACCGGCCACCTTAGACCTACCGTAGTCCTCGACGAACGAGAGCGACGAGGACGAGGAGAACGAAGATGCAGAGCTACCTTTCCGACATGTTGGCCCGCGAGCGGATCGCCGACCTCCGTCGCGACGCCGACCGCGCACGGCTGGCCGCCCGAGTACGCGGAGGGGGCTGGAGGGGCCGCCGTTCCCGTGGGAGCGCGCCACGGCGAAGGCTCGCCCCAGCCTGAGACGGTCATCCGGACCAACGCACGAGCCGGCGGATCCCACCCGCCGGCTCGTGCGCGTCTGTCGTGGATACCGCCATACTGACCAGCATGGCGGTCCGCTTTTCCTCCCCCACCTTCGTCGGGCGCGGCGTCCAGCTCGCCCGGCTCGACGAGGCAAGGCGGCGGGCGGTCGCCGGCCCTCCGGTGGTGGTGGTGATCGGCGGCGAGGCAGGGATCGGCAAAACCCGCCTGGTGGAGGAGTTCACCCGCCGCTCCGCCGCCGAGGACGTGCGGGTGCTCATCGGTGGCTGCGTCGAGCTGGGCGAGGAGGGCGTGCCGTTCGCGCCGGTGATCGAGGCCTTCCGGACGATGCTGCGGACCCTGGAGCCGGAGACGGCCGAGCGGTGGATCGGTCACGGTCGCGCCGACCTGGCCCGCCTCCTGCCCGAGCTCGGACCGCCGACGGCCGCCGACAGTCAGGCGGTCGGGCCGGAGCTGACCTCCGCCCAGGGGCGGCTGTTCGAGCTCCTGCTCGACCTGGTGGAGCGGGTCGCCGGCGAGCATCCCACCGTGCTGGTGGTGGAGGACCTGCACTGGGCCGACCAGTCGACCCGCGACCTGCTCAGCTTCCTGGTCCGCGGCCTGCGCCGCCCCGGCCTCTTTTTGGTGCTCACCTACCGCGCCGATGAGCTGCACCGCCGCCACCCCTTGCGGCCGTTCCTGGCCGAGCTGGAGCGCATCCGATGGGTCGAGCGGCTGAGCCTGGAACGCTTCGGCCGGACGGAGCTGATCGCCCAGCTCGCCGGCATCCTCGGCGAGCCTCCGGCGGCGGAGCTGGTCGACGACGTCTTCGAGCGCGCGCAGGGCAACCCCTTCTTCACCGAGGAGCTGGTGGCCGCCTCGGCCGCCGGCATCGGCGAACAGCTCCCGCCCACGCTGCGGGACACGCTGATGGTCCGGATCGAGGCCCTGCCCGACCGCACCCAGCACGTCCTGCGGGTCGCGGCCACCGCCCGGCGGGAGGTCGGCCACGACGTGCTCGCCGAGGTGGCCGGCCTGCCCGAGGCGGAGCTGTTCGACTCCCTGCGCCAGGCGATCTCCGCCCACGTGCTGGTGCCCGACAACCAGCGTGAGGCCTACGCCTTCCGGCATGCGCTGGTCCAGGAGGCGGTCTACGGCGACCTGCTGCCGGGCGAGCGCAGCCGCCTGCACGCCGCCTACGCCACCACCTTGACCGCACGGGAGGCCGATCGCGGCGCCATGCAGGCGACCGCCGCCGTCGAGCTGGCGCACCACTGGTACGCCGCCCACGACCTGGAGCGGGCCCTGCCCGCGGCGGTCGCGGCCGGCCTGGCGGCCGAGAAGAGCTACGCCTATGCCGAGGCCCAACGGCAGTTCGAGCATGCCCTGGAGCTGTGGGAGCGGGCTCCCGCCGTCCACGCCGGCCTCGGCCTGGACCGGGTCGACCTGCTCGGCCACGCGGCCGAGGCGGCCTTCCGCGTCGGCGGCGCCGACCGGCCGATCGCGCTCATGCGCACCGCCTTGAAGGAGGTCGACGCCGAGGCGGAGCCGCTGCGGAGCGGCGTGCTCACCGCGCGGCTGGCCCACTTCCTGATGAAGTCCGGCAAGCAGGGCGCCCTCCAGACCTACAGGGAGGCGGTCCGGCTGGTGCCGTCCGAACCGCCCACCCCCGAGCGGGCCCTGGTGCTGGCCAGCCTCGGCCAGGCGCTCATGCTCAAGCCGATGTTCGAGGAGGCCCGCGCCGTGTGCGAGGAGGCCATCGCGGTCGCCAGGGCGACCGGGGCTCGGGCGTCGGAGGGGCACGCGCGCAACACCCTCGGCGTGGTGCTCGCCCATCTCGGCGACGTGGCCGCCGGCCTGGCCCACCTCGAGGAGGCCCGGCGCATCGCCGAGGACCTCCACGAGAACCACGACCACGACGTCGACGACGTGCTGCGCGCCCTCGCCAACCAGTGCGACCTGTACGACCTGACCGGCGAGCTGGAGCGGGCGGCCGGTCTGGCCCTGCGCGGCGCCGAGGAGGCGCGGCTGCACGGCGTGGAACGCACCGTCGGCACCTGGCTGACCGCCGACGCCACCTCCGAGCTGATCAAGCTGGGACGCTGGGACGAGGCCAGCGAGCGCCTGCAGGCCGCGCTGCCACACGCGACCGCTGGCGGGCTGACGGCGATCAACCTCTACCAGGCGCTGGCCACACTGGAGGTCGGTCGAGGCGACCTGGACCTGGCCGTCGAGCACCTGCGCGCGGCGCTGCGGCTGTTCGACAGGGTGTTCGTGGGCGCCCAGCACATCGGGCCGCTCTACCGCGTGCAGGCCGACGCGGCCGTCTGGCAGGCCCGCCACGCCGACGCGCGGGCGGCGGTGGCCACCGGGCTGGCAGCCTGCCTGGGCGTGGACGGGGCACGGTTCGCCGCGGGCCTCTACCCGGTCGGGTTGCGCGCCGAGGCCGACGCGGCCGAGCGGGCCCGCGCCACGGGAGCGCTTGACGAGGAGGCCGACGCCCGGCGGGTCGCGGCCGAGCTGCTGGACGGCGCCCGCGCCCTCAGCACCCCGTGGGGACCCGAGTTCGAAGCGGACCTCGTCACCTCCGAGGCGGAGTGGGCCCGGGCGGCGGGGCAGCCGGACCCCGAACGCTGGCAGGCCGCGGTCGACGCCTGGGACAAGGCCGGGCAGCCCTACCCGGCCGCCTACACTCGCTGGCGCCTCGCCGAGGCGCTGCTCGCCTCTGGAGTGGACCGCGAGCAGGCCGAGCGGGCGGTGCGCGACGCCTACGCCACCGCCGTCCGGCTGCGCGCCATGCCGCTCCGAACCCAGCTGGACCAGCTCGCCCGGCGTGGCCGGATCGACCTGGCGGACGAGACCGCCGCGGATGGGCGGCCGGCCGCCGGGCCGGGCGACAGCCTCGGCCTCACCCCACGCGAGCTGGAGGTGCTGCGCCAGGTGGCCGAGGGACGCAGCAACCGGCAGATCGCCGAAGAGCTGTTCATCAGCACGAAGACGGCCAGCGTCCACGTCTCCAACATCCTCGCCAAGCTCGGCGTCCGCAGCCGGGTCGAGGCGGCCGCGGTCGCCCACCGGATGGCCCTGTTCGACTCGACGCGCTAGCGGAGGAACCGGGAGCGCCGGCGGTCGGCGAGGGTACGGCCGCCGGTCTGGCAGGTCGGGCAGTAGGAGGTCTCGCGCTCCCCCATCCAGACCGAGCGGATGGTGTCGCCGCAGACGAAACAGGCGGCGCCGGCCTTGGCGTGCACGGCGAACAGG
>DASYRU010000551.1:0-5491 GCA_036004165.1 Actinomycetota bacterium | reverse complement strand
CGTGGCATGATGCGTGGGGCCGACCCGGGGCGGCGGTGGCTCGCTTGGCGGCGGCTCCGCATGCCCCGGGTCGGCGTCTGTGCGGTGCAGCCGCGACGGTGCGCTGCAACCGCGGATGACCCGGGGCGCCTAGCGGCGCCGCCGGCCCTCTTCGAAGATGCGGTCGAACGCCTTGCGCGCCCGCGCTTCGGAGAGGTTGTAGAGATACAGGACCACGCCGGCGATCGTCAGCAGGACCGCGGCGGCAGCGATCAGAGGCCCATACATGGCGGCGGCTCCCTTGCTCTGGGGGCTCTGTGGTGGGCTCGGCCGGAACATTGCACATGCCGCAAGCGGCGTCAACTACTCAGCCTCGCCCCACCTGCCTGGGCGGCTGGACGGTGGGGTCGGGCGGCCCCGGCGCGCGCGCGGCCGCCCAGATCGCCTCGAAGCGGCCGAGCCAGTAGCCGAACCAGTGGGTCGATTCGGCCCGGTGGATCTCGATGTGCATGCGGTCGCTGATGCTCTCGTCCCGGAACCCGTGGAACTCCACGATGATCCGGCCGCCCCGCTGCTGCGGGTTGACCACGACCAGGCTGAAGCCGGGGTTGAGCGGCAGCAGCCGGTACTCCACCCCACCGGTCGCGGCCAGCTTGTCGAGGCTGTCCAGGGACCGGGTGAGGTCATCGCCGAAGTCGGTGTTGTCGTCCAGCTGGGCTCGGACGGCCTCGATCGTCCCGGCGGCCGGGTCGTGGACGACGACCCGGAGCCGCCCGCCGCCCTGCACCCAGCGCCGGATGTCGCCCGCGTGGCGCCGCAGGACGTTGACCCCGCTGGGGGCATACATCCACAGCTCGGTGGCGCCGTCCAGGAGCTGCTCGAAGGTGCCGTAGCTGTCGCGGTCGCGCAGCACCTCGGCCAGCGTCCCCTGCTGGCCCCTGGCGCGCTGGCTGGTGGTCGAGTAGACCAGGAACGCCAGGCAGGCGAGCGTGACCGCGTTGGACAGCCGTGGCGGCAGGTCGCCGACGATGCTGAAGATGGTGAGCGCCAACGCCAGGCCCGCGACCGCATACGCCTCCAGGTTGCGGGGCCCTCGCAGGTCGTCGGCGAGCCACTCCAGTGCCGTGCGGCGGCGGCCGCTCCGTGTCATAGCGAGACGATCTCCGGCGGCGGTTCGGCGTCGGTGGCCTCGGTGCCCTCCCGCAGGTACTTTACCCGCTCCTCGGGGGTAAGCTCTCTGGTGACGCGCTCGCGGGCGCGCGCGAGCAGGTCCTCGAGCGTCGGGTGGACGGTGAGCGGGTAGACGCGGGCGGCGCCGTCGTCGCCGCCGGTCGCCACCATCTGGCCGTCGGGGCTGATCGCGGCCGCGTTGACCGCACCCGCATGCCCGCGCAGCTCCATCAGCGGACGGCCGGTGTCGGCGTCCCAGACGCAGGCCGTGCGGTCCTCGCTGGCCGTGACCACCCGGGTGCCGTCTGGATGGAAGGCCGCACCGTAGACCTTGCCGGTGTGGCCACGAAGCTCCCTCAGGACCTTGGCGCCGGCGAAATCCCAGATGCGGGCGGTCCGGTCCTCGCTGGCGGTGATCAGCGAGCGCCCGTCGGGGCTGAACCCCACCGTCCAGAGCCGCTCGCTGTGCCGCATCGGGTCCGCCCGCAGCTTGCCGGTGTTGGCGTCCCAGAGCTTGGCGGTGGTGTCATGGCTGGCGGTGGCGATGTAGGCCCCGTCGGGGCTGTAGGCGACGCTCTTCACCGGGGCCTCGTGCCCCCGCAGGACGAGCAGCTCCTCGCCGGTCGCCGCGTCCCAGACCCGTGCCGTCTGGTCACGGCTGCCCGTCGCCACCCTGGTGCCGTCGGGGCTGAAGGCCACCGAGGTGATCTCCCGCCGGTGGCCTTTCAGCCAGGTCAGGACGTCGCCGCTGCGGGCGTCGCGGACCGCGGCGCTGGCGTCCCAGCTCCCGGTCACGATGCGGGTCCCGTCCGGGCTGAAGTCGGCGCTGCTCACCTCCCGTTCATGGCCGGGCAGGTTCAGGATCGCCCTGCCGGAGCGCACGTCCCACAGCCGCGCCCGGTTGTCCCCGCCCGCGGTCACCAGCCTCCGGCTGTCCGGGCTGAAGGCGACGCTGGTCACGGCGCGGAGGTGTCCGGGCAGCGCGAGCGACGACTGACCGGTGTCGGCGTCCCAGTACCGTGCGGTCGCGTCCTGGCTGGTGGTGACGACGCGCGTGCCGTCCGGGCTGAAGCCGGCGAAGTTGACCCCGCGGGTGTGGCCCCGCAGCCGCGTGATCGGCCGACCGGTGTCGGCCTCCTGCACCCTGGCGGTGCCGTCGAGGCTGCCGGTCAGGACCCACCTGCCGTCCGGGCTGAACGAGGCGCTGTGGACGGAGTGGGTGTGGCCGCGCAGCTCCGTCAGGGACCTGCCGGTCTGGGCGTCCCACACCCGCGCGGTCCGGTCGAAGCTGGCGGTGACGACCCGAGCGCTGTCCGGATCGAACTCGGCGCTCCAGACCTCGTGGACGTGGCCCTCGAGGGTGGCCACCAGGCGGCCGGTGGCCAGCTCCCAGACCCGCGCCGTCCCGTCCTTGCTGGCGCTGGCGGCCAGGCGGCCGTCGGGACTGACCGAGACGCCCCAGACGACCGCGGCGTGGCCGCGCAGCGCGGCGTGGGCGCCTGTCCGTGCGTCCCAGAGGCGGACCTCCCCGTCGCTGCCGCCGGTGACGACCCGGGTGCCGTCCAGCGTGAACACGGCATCGCGGATCCCGCTGCGGTGGCCGGTGAGCACCCGCAGCGGCACCCCGCTGCGTCCGTCCCACAGCCGGGCCGTGCGGTCGTCGCTGGCGGTCACGATCCGCGTGCCGCCGGCGTCGAACCTGGCGGCGCGCACGGCGCCGCGGTGGTCTCCGAGCACGGCCAGCTCCCTGCCGCTGGCGGCGTCCCACAGCCGGGCGGTCCGGTCCTGGCTGGCGGTGACGATCCGGTTGCCGTCGGGGCTGAAGGCGGCGCTCCAGACCCAGTCGCGGTGGCCCCAGAGCACCGCGAGCTGCTTGCCGCTGGCCGCCTCCCAGACCCGGGCGGTGGTGTCCTGGCTGGCGGTGACGATCCGGTTGCCGTCGGGGCTGAAGGCGGCACGGCCGACCTCGCCCCCGTGGCCGCTGAGCACCTGCCGGATGCGGCACTCCAGCAACGACTGCCGAAGCGCGTCCTGGGCCAGCGGCGTCGCATGGGTCCTGACCGCCTCGACGGCCAGGAGGACCGAGAGCTCCGGGTCGACGCTGAGCTGGGTGATGGCGACGGCCGCCAGCTCGTTGGAGAGCGCGAGCCGGCCCTGCTGCTCCTCCCGCTGCCGCTGGCGGCGTTCGCGTTCCGCCTCGGCCTGTTGCTCCTTGAGCTGCTGCTCCAGCTCCTGGCGGGCCCGCTCGCGGGTTTCCTGCTCGACGAAGCGGCTGCGCCAGTCGAGGATGGCCGGCGCGAGGATGTCGTGGAAGATCTCGTAGCAGAGGGCGCCGGCCTGCCGCTGCGGCGGAGGAACCTGCCGCAGGATGCGGGCGTCGGCCAGCTTGCGCAGGACGGTCGCGAGCTGGTCCTCGGGCGTGCCGGTGAAGTCGCTGAGGTCGGAGAGCAGGTGCGCGAACTTGGTGCCAGACGGGGTCACCAGGTACTGGAAGACGCCGGCGGCGATCCGTTGCTCGCCGTTCCCGAGCGCGCCGATGGAGGCGTCCAGGTGGCTCCGGACGACGTGCTCGGCGCCGCCCAGCTCGTCCCGGAGGGTCGCCAGGCGGAGCCGGCGGGAGCCCATGCGCCGCTCCGCATCCCAGAGTTGCCGCATCACCAGCTGCAGGTACGGCGTCTCGATGGCGCCCTGCAGCACGTCGATGGTCGACTCGCGTCCGACCAGCCCCCGCCCCTGGGCGCCGAGCGCGACCCGACCGAACTTGATCTCGTCCAGCAGCGCCTCGACCAGCTCCGGCTCCACCTCGACCCTCGCGGCCGCCCGGCGCGACCGGTTGTAGGCCTCGACCGGCCCGGTGATGGCCCGTCTGGCCGAGGCCTGGTCGAGGTGCCTGATGCGGATGTAGTTGTCGAAGAGGTTCGGCAACCCCTTCTTGAACTGGTCGAGCCACGCCAGCGCGTCCTCGCGGATCGCCAGCAGGAAGTTGGCCCGGATCTGGCCGGAGTTGACGATCCGCGGGAACACCTCCGCGAAGGTGCCTGGGCCGTCCTCCTCCGCCCGGTACAGGAAGAACTCCTCGAACTGGTCGAGGATGATCAGGACCGGCCCGGCGACCCGCCTGGCCCACACCCGCAGCGCCGCGCCGAGCTCCACGGGGTCCCGCCGCTTCAGCGCCGCCGGGTACAGCTCGGCCAACGCCTCCACGACGTGTTGGCGGATGGTGAGGAGCGGGTCGTCGCGCCAGTTGCTGACCACCGTGACGACCAGCTCGGGCCGACGATGCTGGTCGAGGTTGGCGCGGGCCTCCCGGCCGAGCTGGTGGGCGACGCCGGCCCGCAGCACCGAGCTCTTGCCGACCCCGGTGACGCCGTACAGGACGGTCAGCGGGTAGGCCAGCAGGTTCGCGCCGATGATCTCCTGCTCCGTCTCGCGGCCGAAGAAGTAGCCGGCGTCCTCCTCGCCGTAGGGCGACAGGCCCCTGAACGGGGCGGATGGCTTGCGCCTGGCCATCTCAGCGCCTCCCGCGCTTCGGCTTGGCGACGAGCGCCTCCTTCAGGCTGCCGATGTAGTCCTCCAGCGGGAGGTCCAGGATCATCACGTCCCGTTTCCTCCACAGGCCCTCGTCCACCGGGTCCGGGTTGAGCTGGATCGCCCAGGAGGTGGAGCGCAGCTCCTCCTCCCCCCAGATCCGGTTGAGGATCACCCGCAGGTTCCAGTCCCGCAGGCTGTAGCCGAGAAACAGGCAGTGGCTCCGTCGCAGCTTCTCGACCAGCGTGACCGGGACCAGCTTGGACACGTCGGTGCGGGCCAGGTAGTCGATGTAGTGGTCCTCGGTGATGACGTAGCTGTCGCGGTCCTGGTCGTCCCGGTCCACCGCGCCGTGGATCTTGAGGATGACGGTCCGCTTGTCGGTGTTCAGGTCGTGGTAGGTGTTCGGCTCCAGGATGGGCGTCGGTCTGCCGCCGTGCGGCCGGTGGGTGAACTTGCCGCGGTAGGGCCCTTTGGCGTCGTAGCTGACCAGGTCGAACGGCTCACGTGCTGCGTAGAAGGCGCGTTCGAGCACGTCGTCGTAGTTGGTGGTCACGATGAGCTGGTAGGGCCGGGCGGCTCGCTGGCGCCGCAGGATCTTGGGCAGGCCGGCCAGGAACCGGTGCAGCTCGGTGGGCGGGTAGTCGCCGTCCAGCAGGCGCCGCAGCTCGTCGTAGAGCGGGAAGGCGCCGACCGTCAGGGTCACGTACTGGGAGACCCGGAGCAGGTCGTCCTCGTTCCTGCCCTCGTAGTCGAACATCCGGGCAAGGTAGTTGGAGAGCTCCTTGCCGCTGGGCAGCCAGTCGAACTGGCC
>DASYRU010000550.1:0-6105 GCA_036004165.1 Actinomycetota bacterium | reverse complement strand
CGTGCGCGCCCACTCGGCGGTCTGCTCGTGCATGCGCTCGATGTAGGCCTCGAGCTGGTTGCGGTCGACCCGCCAGACGCCGCGCCCGCCAAGCTTGACGGCGGGCAGCTCGCCGCTGCGGACCAGCGCGTAGACCTGGGCAGCCCGGACGTTGAGGATCGTCGCCACGTCCTCCAGCGTGTAGAAGCGCGGCTCGACGCCTGGAGTTGGCATGGGACCTCCTGCGGCTGACCGGCGCCCGGGCGAGTCCGGGCCGGATGGCCTGTCCACAGTATCAGAAACCCTGTTTGCCTCCAACAGCCTTCGTCTTCATGCTTCTGATCCGGTTACCGCTGCGCTTTGGAGGCCAACGTGCCGCTAATCACACCCTTGATGAAGAACGCCCGGATCGGGCATCTTCGGCCATCGCGACTCCACCCCCAACGGAGCGTCGACCCTGCCTAGTCCCAGCCCAGCGCCGCCGGATCCGGCGGCACCCGCCCAGCGCCTCCGCGCGGCCACCTGGATCAACGGCCGCTCCGCCCTCGGCGTCTGCCTGGTGCTGGCCGCCGTGCTCGCCGGCGCCCTCTTCCTCGACCGCGCCCAGCGGCTGGTCCCCGTCTATGCCGCCGCCCACGACCTGCCCGCCGGCGTGCCCCTCGCCGCTGGCGACCTGATGGTGGTGCGGGTCCGCCTGCCGGAGGAGGCGCTCCGGCACTACCTGCGGCCGAGCGTGGACCGGCCGGTGGCTGGCCGGGTCCTGGCCGCGCCGCTGCCGCGGGGCAGGCTGGCTCCGGCCGAGCTGCTGCTGGCCTCGCTCGACGACGCCGACCTGGTCGAGCTGCCGGTCCAGGTCGAACCCGGCGACATGGCAGAGGGCCTGCGGCCCGGAGACCGCGTCCAGCTGCTGGCCGCCTACACCGAGGGAGCGCGTCGCGGCCGCGCAGCGGTCCTGCTGCCGGCCGCCGAGGTCGTCCGCGTCCTCGAGGATCCCGGCGGGCTCACCGGGCAGGGGAGGCCGACCGGCGTCCAGCTTCGCATGCCGAGCGCCAGCGCCCCGCTGGTGGCCGCCGCCATCGCCAGCGCCCGCATCTTCGTGGTCAAGGGACCCGCCCTGGCCGCCGCCGAGGCGCCGCCCACCCAGGCCGAGCCCGCCGACCCGGCCTTCGGCGACCCCGGTGACCCCGGCCCCGGTGACCCCGGCCCCGGTGACCCCGGCCCCGGTGACCCCGGACCCGACGAGGGCGACACCACCGGCGCCGCGCCCGCCACCACGCCATGAGGACCAGGCTGGTGACGGCCGGCGTCGGGGCGGACTGGGAGGCCGTCCTGGTCGCGGCCTGCCAGGAGGGCCGCCTGCCTGCAGAGGTCCTGCACCGCTGCTACGACCTCGGCGACCTGCTCGCGGTGGCCGCGGCCGGCCAGGCCGAGGTGGCGCTGATCGGCGCGGCCACCCGGTGGCTGGACCGGGACGCGCTGGCCAGGATGGCCGCCGCCGGCCTGGCCGTCGTCGGGGTCGCGCCGGCCGGGGACGAGGACAGCGAGCGCCGCCTCCGCCAGCTCGGCCTCCAGTACGTCGGCTCGGACGCCGACCCGCCCGCCGCGCTGGTCGACCTGGCCAGGGCCGCCGTCGCGGCTGAGCCGGCACCCGCCGAGGAGCCGACCGAACCCGTCGAGCCCCAGGCGCCACCCGACGCCGAAGGCCGCCGCACCCTGATCGCCGTCTGGGGCCCGACCGGCGCACCGGGCCGCACCACCGTGGCGGTCAACCTCGCCTTCGAGGCCGCTCCGCTCGCCGGCGAGGTGCTGCTGGTCGACGCCGACACCTACGGCGGCGCGGTCGCCCAGACCCTGGGGTTCCTGGACGACACCCCCGGCCTTGCCTGGGCGGCCCGCCTTGCCGGCCGTGGCGAGCTGGACGCGCCAAGGCTCTGGCGGGCGACCAGGCGCGCCGCGCCGGGCGGGCCGAAGGTGTTGACCGGCCTGCCCCGCGCCGAGCTGTGGACCGAGCTGCGCCCCGGCACCTGGGAGTCGCTGCTGGAGCTGTTCCGGGTGGCCTTCCCACTGACCGTGATCGACGCCGGCTTCTGCCTGGAGGAGGACGAGGAGCTCCTCTACGACCAGGTCCGGCTGCGCCGCAACGCCGTCACCCGGCTGGCCGTGCGGCACGCCGACCTGGTGGTGGCGGTCGCCAGGGCCGACCCGGTCGGGCTGCACGCCTTCATCCGCGGCTACCAGGACCTGCGCGAGCTCGGCGTCGCCGCCGCCCAGGTCCGGGTGGTGGTCAACCAGCTCCGGCCGGGCCTGTTCGGCGGCGACCGGCCGGCCGAGCAGGTCAGGGCCGCGCTGGCCCGCTACGTCGGCGTCGAACCGGTCGCCTTCGTGCCCTACGACCGGCCGGGGCTCGACGCCGCCGTGCTGGCCGGGCAGGCACTCCGCGAGGCCCGGCCGGGCTGCCCGGCCCAGCAGGCGCTCGCCGGGCTGGCCGCGGCCCTGGTCACCCCGCGGGCAGCCCGGTCGCGCCGCGGCCGCCGCCGGACCGCCTGGGCGGGTCGCTCGGCCCTGCTGGCCGCCGCCGGCGCAACGGTCGTCCGGCCATGAGCGGACCGCCGACCGCCGACCAGATCGTCGAACGAGAGGTCCGCGAGCTGGTCCGCCAGCGCGGCCTCGACCCTGGCGACAGCGACGCCCCCGCCGTACGCCGGCTGATCGACGAGGTGGTCGCCGACTACGCCGAGCGCCGCCTGGTCGCCAGCATGCCGCCGCTCGCCGACCCTGGCCAGGTCGCCAAGTCGGTCGCCGACCGGGTCGTCGGCATGGGGCCGCTGCAGCCGTACTTCGACGACCCGGAGGTCGAGGAGGTCTGGATCAACGAACCAGGCAGGGTGTTCGTCGCCAAGGCGGGCCGGCCGCAGCTGACCACCACCGTCCTCGCCGAGCAGCAGGTCCACGACCTGGTCGAACTGATGCTGCGGGCCAGCGGCCGCCGTGTCGACCTCTCCAGCCCGTTCGTGGACGCCACCCTTGCCGACGGCTCCCGCCTGCACGTGGTCATCCCCGACATCACCAGGCGGCACTGGGCGGTCAACATCCGCCGCTTCGTGCTGCGGGCGCATTCCCTTGCCGAGCTGGTCCGGCTGGGGACCATGACCGCACCGTGCGCCCGCTTCCTCGAGGCGGCGGTGGTGGCCGGGCTCAACATCGTGGTCGCCGGCGCCACCCATTCGGGCAAGACGACCACCCTCAACTGCCTTGCGGCCGCCATCCCACCGCGCGAGCGGGTGATCACCTGCGAGGAGGTGTTCGAGCTCCAGGTCGGCCTGCCCGACACGGTCGCCATGCAGACCAGGCAGCTGAACCTCGAAGGGGAAGGCGAGATCCGCCAGCGTCGCCTCGTCAAGGAGGCCCTGCGCATGCGACCCGACCGGCTGATCGTCGGCGAGGTCCGCCAGGAGGAGTGCCTCGACCTGCTGATCGCCTTCAACTCCGGGATCCCCGGCATGACCTCGGTGCACGCCAACTCGGCCCGCGAGGCGCTGGTCAAGCTGACCACCCTGCCGCTGCTGGCGGGCGAGAACGTCTCCCACCGCTTCATCCTGCCGACGGTGGCGGCCACCATCGACCTGATCATCTTCCTGCGCGGCGACGGCTGGGGCGGGCGCCGGGTGGAGGAGGTGCTGGCCGTCTCCGGCCGGGTGGAGGAGGACCAGGTCGAGGCCGGGCTGGTGTTTCGCCGTGCCGGCGAGCGGCTGCTGTGGACGGGCGAGTACCCACCGCACGCCGAGCGTTTCCAGCGTCACGGCTTCGAGCTGGCCGAGGTGCTGGCGACGTGACCGACCTCGCCGTGCTCGCCATCCCCGCGGTGCTGGTGGCCGGGCTGGTGCTGCTCGCCCTCGGGGTGCGCGGCGGCGGGGCCTCAGGGACGCGTCGCCGGACCGGCCGGTTCCTGGACTGGATGGCCCAGGCGGGGGTGCGTGGCGTCCGCCCGTGGCAGCTGGTGGCGTTCTGCGGCGCCGCCGGGCTGGCCGCCGGGCTGCTGGTGCTCGCCATGAGCAGCTCGGTCTGGCTCGGCTTGGCGTTCGCGACCCTGGCCGGCTGGCTGCCGGTGTCGGCGCTGCAGGGCCGCCGGCGGCGCCGCTCCCGCGAGCTGCGGGAGGTCTGGCCGGACGCCATCGACAACCTCGCCTCTGGCGTGCGTGCCGGCCTCTCGCTGCCGGAAGCGGTGGCCGGCCTGGCGGAGCGGGGCCCGGAGCCGCTGCGGGCGCCGTTCGCCCAGTTCGCCGACGACTACCACGCGACCGGACGCTTCGGCGCCGCCCTCGACCGGCTCAAGGACGACCTGGCCGACCCCACCGCCGACCGGGTCGTCGAGGCGCTGCGGCTGGCACGCGAGGTCGGCGGCACCGACCTGGGTCGGACCCTGCGCACCCTCTCCGGCTTCCTCCGCGACGAGCAGCGGGTCCGCAAGGAGCTGGAAGCGCGGCAGACCTGGGTGCTGGTGGCGGCCCGGATGTCGTTCGCCACCCCCTGGGTGGTGCTGCTGTTGCTGGCGACCAAGCCGGAGGCGGTGGCCGCCTACCGGACTCCGGGCGGTGGGCTGGTGCTCGCGGTCGGCGCGGCGATGGCCGTGGCCGGCTACCACCTGATGCTGGCGATCGGCCGGCTGCCAAGCGAGGAACGGGTCCTGCGGTGAGCCTCGCGATCGGCCTGCTGGTCAGCCTGGCGTTGGTGGTGGGGGTGGCGCTGGCCGCCTCGGGTGCGCCGCGGCGGCGGCGGCCGCGCCTGGCGGCCCGCCTGGAGCCGTACCTGCGCGGCCTGGCGCCGGCACGCAGCCGGCTGCTTGAGGCGGACGAGGCGCCGCTGATCCCCCTGCCGGCGCTCGAGCGGCTGCTGGGGCCCCTGCTGCAGGAAGGCGTGCGTCTCGTGGGACGCTGGCTGGGGGGCTCGGCGGTGGTCGCCCGCCGCCTGCGCGAGGCCGGCCTGGCCGCTGAGGTGGCCCGCTTCCGCGCCGAGCAGGTGCTGTGGGGGCTGGCCGGGTTCGTCGCCGCCCTGCTGCTCTGCCTGGTCCTTCCCTGGCTGGCCGGGCGGCCGCCGACGGCCGCGGCGCTGGTCGGCGGCGCCGCCGTCGGCGTGCTCGGCGGGGTGCTCGGCCGTGACTTGCGGCTCGGCCGTCAGGTCGCCCGGCGCCAGGCCCGCATGCTGCGGGAGCTCCCCACCCTTGCCGACCTGCTCTGCCTGGCCGTGACCGCCGGCGAGGGCCCTCGCGCGGCGCTGGAACGCACCGTCACCCGGTCTGGAGGCGAGCTGAGCCGGGAGCTGTCGCTGGTGCTTGCCGACCTGCGAACCGGCACCCCGTTCACCTCCGCGCTGGAGGGCCTGTCCGCGCGCGTGCCGGTCCCGCAGGTGGTCCGCTTCGTGGACGGCCTGGTGGTGGCGGTGGAGCGGGGGACACCGCTGGGCGACGTGCTCCGCGCGCAGGCCGCCGATGTCCGCGAGCAGCACAAGCGCGATCTGATCGAGGCGGGCGGCCGCCGCGAGGTCCACATGCTGCTGCCCGTCGTCTTCCTGATGCTGCCGGTGGTGGTGCTGTTCGCGCTGTACCCCGGCTTCTTCTCGCTGTCCCAGCTTGCCCGCTGACCAAGGAGGCCCCCATGCCACGGCTCGATCGGCTGCTGCTGCCAAGGCGGTTCGCCGACCCTGGAAGCACGCGTTCCGGCGGTGAGCGCGGCGACGTGCCCGGCTGGGTGCTGATCACCGCGATGACGGTCGCGCTGGTGATGGTGGTCTGGGGTGTGGCCAGCGAGGCGCTGCGGAGCATCATCGTTCGCTTCCTGGAGGAGGTCCGCTTCTGAGCGGGTCGCCACCGGGCAGCCGCGAGCGGGCTGGTCTCCAGGCCGGGTCGGCGGTGGTGGAGTTCGTGCTGGTGTCGTTGATGGCGCTCACCCTCGCCCTGGGGGTCGCGCAGCTCGCCCTGTTCCTGTGGGAGCGGAACGCGGTCATGGGGTCGTTGTCGGAGGGCGTGCGGGTGGCGGCGGCCGAGGGCAGGACGGTGGCGGAGGGACGTCGGGTCGCGACCGAGCTGCTGCGGCGGTCGGTGGGCGGCCGCGCGGAGGGGTTGTCGGTCTC
>DASYRU010000549.1:0-1928 GCA_036004165.1 Actinomycetota bacterium | reverse complement strand
CGCCGGCGGGGAGCTGCATGGTGACCGGGCCGCTGCCGGCGTTCACCTCGGCGAACAGGGCCTTGGCCCGGGCCGGGTCGTGGGCGCAGGCGGGGCACGGCGGGTCCCCGGAGGCCGCCGGCTCCCCTGCCGCCGGGGTGCCCGGCGGGACCAGGGCGGCGGCCGGGGCCACGGTGCCGCCGACGGCGGCGGCGACGCGGCGACGGTCGATCGCCAGGGAGAACGCCTGCCGCCAGCGGGGGTCGCTGGCCGGCCGCTTGCGGAGGTCGAAGCCGACCTGCCAGACGGCCAGCGCGGGACCCTGGAGCAGGCCGGGCTGGCTGCGGCCGTCGGCGGCGGCGCCGTAGACGGCCGCGGCCGCGGCGACCTGGTCGGCCGGGACGGGGGCGAAGGCGACCCGGCCGTTCTGCAGCTCCAGCCAGGCGGTCAGCTCGTCGGGCACGAGGTGGACGCTGACCCGGTCGAGGTGGGCGGTGGCGCCCCAGTAGGCGGGGTTGCGTTCCAGCACCAGCGGACGGCCGGCGCGGACGCGGCCGGAGAGCCGGAACGGGCCGTTGCCCACCGGCCTGGTCAGGTAGGCGGCGGGGTCGCCGCCGACCAGGGCGCGGGGCAGCGGCGACAGCTCGACGCTGGCGACCGCGGCCGGGAAGTCGGCGAAGGGCCGGTCGAGGTCGACCCGCAGCGTCGCCGGGTCGGGCGCGGTGATGCCGGCGATCTGCTCGGCACGGCCGGTGGCGAAGGCGCGGTAGCCGGTGACCGGCGCCAGCAGGCCGGCCGACGGCGACGGGCGCGGCTTGGCCTCGGGGTCGGCGAGCCGCTCCCAGGCGAACTTGAAGTCCTCGGCGCTGACGGCGGACCCGTCGGCGAAGCGGGCGTCCGGGCGCAGCCGGAACTCCCAGTGGCGCAGGCCGGGGTCGCTGGTCCAGGAGGCGGCGACGGCGGGGCGGACGGCGCCGGCCGGGTCGATCGCGGTGAGGCCGTCGAACAGGTTGCCGACCACGATCTCGTCCTCGAGCGTCTCGGCGCGGGCAGGATCGAGCGAGCCGGGGTCGAGCAGCGCGATCGCCAGCGTGCCGCCGGTGCGCGGCTGCGGTCCCGCCCGCTCGCCGGCCCGCTTCCCCGCTCCGCCGCCGGTGCAGGCGGCAAGGGCGATGGCCAGCGCCGCGACGCCGAGGCGCCGGGCACATGGCAGGGACGGTCGGCGGCAGGCGCGGGCCACGACCGAGCGGTGAGCTGCCCGGCGCGGCCTGGGCACCGCTGCGCCTACGGCTTGAGCATCAGGGCCAGCAGGACGCTGGTGACGCCGAACACCAGGGAGGCGCCGACGGTGAGGCGGTCGAGGTTGCGCTCGACCACCGTGGAGCCGCCAAGCGAGGTGTTCATGCCGCCACCGAACATGTCCGAGAGGCCGCCGCCCCGCCCGGCGTGCAGCAGGATGAACAGGATCAGCGTGAGCGAGGCGATCACGTCGATGACGATCAGCAGCGGGATCATGGAAGGGTGGTCCTTGGGTCGAGGCGGCTGACCGGGCGAGTGTATCAGCGCGCGTGCCTGACCGAGCCCTTGACGATCAGGGCGAACTCGTCGGCGTCGAGGCTGGCGCCGCCGACCAGGGCGCCGTCGATGTCGGGCTTGGCCGCCAGCTCCTCGGCGTTGCCGGCCTTGACGCTGCCGCCGTACTGGATCCGCAGCTCCTCGGCGGCGGCGCTGCCGGCCAGCTCCGCGACGGTGACACGGAGCAGCGCGATCGTCTCCTGGGCGTCGTCGGCGGTGGCGGCCCGTCCGGTGCCGATCGCCCACACCGGCTCGTAGGCGACCACCAGGCCGCCGACCTGGGCGCCGTCCAGCCCTGCCAGGGAGCCGCGCACCTGGCCCTGGACCACCTCGGCGGTCTGCCCGGCCTCGCGCTGCTGGAGGGTCTCGCCGAC
>DASYRU010000548.1:0-4215 GCA_036004165.1 Actinomycetota bacterium | reverse complement strand
GGACCTGCCGACCTGAGGCCCCGCCGGTCCCAGGCTGCCGGGCCCGGCCTATGATCGGTGCATGAACCGCCAGTCGTCCTCCGTAACCGGCGACCCGGAGCTGCTGCCGCCGCCGCCCGGCCGGGCCGGTCTCCGGCTGCGGCCAGCCTGGGTCACGCTGCTGGGTTGCGCCGGCATCGGGGGCTTGGTGGCGTTCCTGTGGCTGGTCGAGAACACCTCACCGCCGCCCCTGGTGAGCGCCGTGGTCCTCATGGTGGCGGTCGGCGGGCTGCTGATCGGCCCGTGGGCGTACCTGGCCGCCAGGCGGCTGGAGGGCGAGGCCGCAGCCGGCCGCATCATCCGGCGCGTCGGCCTCGTGGTGGGGCTGCTGGCAACCGTCGGGGTGCTGTTCGCCGCCGTCTTCACGGCCGGGGGTCGCCAGGAGTCCTCGAGCGACGCGGCAATCCAGGTGGTCATGTTCGGGTTCATCGTCGCCGGCGTGCTGGCATTGATCGGTATCGTGCTGGTCCCGTGGTTGTTCCTGCTCACGCGCACCGTGACCCGGGAGCGTGCCGCCCGGGTGCGCGCCGAGGAGCGCACCGAGATGGCCGCCCACCTGCACGACTCGGTGCTGCAGACCCTGACGCTGATCCAGAAGCGCGCCGGCGACTCGGGCGAGATGCTGCGGCTGGCCCGGCACGCCGAACGCGAGCTTCGCGCCTGGCTGTACGGGCCGGCCGCCGGTGTCGGAGCCGACGACCTGGTCGCCGCGTTGCGGGCGGCCGCGGCCGAGGTCGAGGACCGCTTCGGGGTCACGGTGGAGCTGGTCACGGTGGGGACCTGCCCGCTGGACGACAGCGCCCGCGCGGTGGTGGCGGCTGCCAGCGAGGCGTTGACCAACGCGGCCAGGCACGGCGGGGTGGCGCAGGTGTCGGTGTTCGCCGAGGTGGCCGACGGCGAGGTGTTCGTGGCCGTCCGGGACCGGGGCCGCGGGTTCGACCAGGCGGTCGCGCCAGGGCCTGACCGAGGAGGCCTGGCGCACTCGATCGTCGGCCGCATGCAACGGCAGGGCGGCACGGCCACCATCCGCACGGCTCCCGGTGCCGGCACCGCGGTGGAGCTGCGCCTGCCGATCGGGAGCGCGCCGTGAGCGGTCCGGCGGCGCGGCCGCGCGTCTTCCTGGTCGACGACCACGCCCTGGTGCGTTCCGGGGTGCGCTCCGAGCTGGGGGACGCGGTCGAGGTGGTGGGGGAGGCGGCCGACGTCGCCGAAGCGGTGGCGGGCATCCGCTCGCTGGAGCCCGACGTGGTGCTGCTGGACGTCCAGCTGCCCGGCGGGGGCGGCCGCGCGGTCCTCGACGCCGTCCTGCCCACCCACCCCGGCGTGCGCTTCCTGGCGCTGTCGGTGTCGGACGCCGCCGAGGACGTGATCGGGGTCATCCGTGGCGGCGCCCGCGGCTACGTCACCAAGGCGATCTCGGGTCTGGAGCTGCGCGAGGCGATCGGGCGGGTCCGCGCGGGCGACGCCTATTTCTCCCCCCGGCTGGCCGGGTTCGTGCTCGACGCCTTCAGGGGCGACGCCCCGGTGTCGCTGGACCCGGAGCTGGACCAGCTCACCCGGCGTGAGCGGGAGGTGCTGCGCCTGATCGGTTCCGGCTACACCTACAAGGAGGCCGCTGCGCGCCTGCACATCTCCGCCCGGACGGTGGAGACGCACGTCTCGGCGGTCCTGCGCAAGCTGCAGCTCTCGGGCCGGCGCGAGCTGAGCCGCTGGGCCGCGTCCCGCAACCTCGTCTGACGGCCCCGGGACGATCCCGGAGGTGCCTACGGTGCCGGATCCGGGATCTTCGCGGATGGGTCCCGGATGTGGCGCGTCCTGAGGGTCGCCGACACTACCTGCGACATGGACGCAAGCAGAACCCCCTCGCGCGTGCTCGCCGCGGTCCTCGGCGTCGCCGCCGGTGCGGTCGCCGTGACCAAGACCTATGGCAGGGGGCCGGCGGCCGTGACCGCCCTCGACCAGGTCTCGGTGTCCTTCGCGGCCGGCCGGTTCACCGCCGTGATGGGCCCATCGGGCTCCGGCAAGTCGACCCTGCTGCACTGCCTTGCCGGCCTCGACAGCGTCGATGCCGGCACCATCTGGCTCGGCGGCACCGACCTGAGCGGCCTGGACGAACGCCAGCTGACCCACCTGCGCCGCGACCGGGTGGGGTTCATCTTCCAGTCCTTCAACCTGCTGCCCACCTTGACCGCCGCCGAGAACATCTCGCTGCCGCAGACCATCGCCCGCCGCACCCCCGACCGTGCCTGGCTGGATCGGGTGGTCCAGGCGGTCGGGGTGGCCGACCGGCTGAGCCATCGGCCCGCGGAGCTGTCGGGCGGCCAGCAGCAGCGGGTGGCGGCGGCGCGGGCGCTGGCGGGCAGGCCGGCGGTGGTGTTCGCCGACGAGCCGACCGGGAACCTGGACTCCCGCTCGGGCGGGGAGCTGCTGGGGTTGCTGCGCCGTTGCGTGGACGAGCTCGGGCAGACGGTGGTGATGGTGACCCATGATCCGGTGGCGGCCGGCCATGCCGACCGGGTGGTGTTCCTGGCCGACGGCCGGGTCGTCGACGAGCTCGCCGATCCGACCGCCGCGCTGGTGCTTGACCGCCTCAAGGCGCTGGGAGGCTGACATGTTGCGTCAGACCGTCAGAGGCCTGCTGGCACGCAAGCTGCGGGTGCTGCTGACCGCCGTCGCGGTGGTGCTGGGGGTGGGACTGCTGTCGGGCACGCTGGTGCTCGGCGACACCACCAAGGCGGAACTGGAGGAGGCCCTCGCCAGCGCCACCGAGGGCATCGACGTCCAGGTCCGCCCGCGCCGCGAAGCCCCGCTCGCAGAAGGACCCCGCGGGTCCGCGCCGCCCCTGACGACCTCGCTGGTGGAGCGGATCGCACAGGTCGAGGGGGTCGCGGCGGCCAGCGGCTCGGTCGACGGCTACGCGCAGCTCCTCGGCCGGGACGGCAGGCCGCTCGGCGGGGGCGAGCCGCTGGGCCGGTCGGTCGGCCCGTCGCTTGCCGCCGACCTCACTGCGGGGCGCATGCCCCGTGGGGAAACCGAGGTGGCCGTCGACCGGTCCAGCGCCGACCGGGAACGCTACCAGGTCGGCGACCAGGTGCAGGTGGTGACGGCCGGCGGCGAGCCGCAGCCCTTCACCGTCGCCGGGATCCTCGACGCCGAGCAGTTCCGGGGCGTGGCGCTTGCCGGGTTCGACCTGCCCACCGCGCAGCGGCTGTTCAACCGCGAGGGCGAGCTCGACCGGGTCGACGTCGCGGCCGCCGCCGGCGTGGACCAGCAGCTGCTACGCGACCGGATCGCCGCAACGCTCGGCACCGACGTCGAGGCCGTGACCGGCAGCTTCCTGGCCGACGAGCAGGCCGGCGACCTCCAGGACGAGCTCGGCTCCGTCAGCACCCTGGTGGTCCTGTTCGGACTGGTGGCGCTGCTGATCGGCGCGTTCATCATCAACAACACCTTCTCGATCCTGGTCGCCCAGCGCACCCGGGAGCTGGCGCTGCTGCGCTGCCTTGGCGCCAGCCGCAAGCAGCTGCGCAACTCGGTGCTGCTGGAGTCGCTGCTGATCGGCGCGGCCGCCTCCGCGGCTGGGCTGCTGTTCGGCGTCGCGGTCGCATCCGCGCTGCGCGCGCTGCTGGTGTCGACCTCGGGGCTGCGGGATCTCGGCAGCCTTTCGCGACACGCGCCGGTGATCGCGCCGCGGACCGTGCTGGTCGCGCTGGCGGCAGGGACCGTGGTCACCGCGCTGTCCGCGCTGGCGCCGGCGCGGCGGGCCACCCGGGTGCCTCCGGTCGTCGCCCTGCGCGAGGAGCTCACCGGCCCGGACCGCCACCAGACCAAGGTGCGAACCGCGCTCGGCATGCTGCTCGGCCTCGCCGGCGTCGGCGTCGTCCTGGCGGGGATGTTCGGTCCGGAGGGGTCCGGGGAACCCCAAGGGGGTGCCGCGGACGGTCCTGGCGCTGGGGTCTACGTCGGCGGCGGGGCGGTCCTGCTCCTGATCGGCCTGCGGCTGGCCGGCCCGCTGCTGGCAGGGCGGCTGGCGCAGCTGGTCGGGCTGCCGATCGCGCGGGGGCTGCAGCTACCCGGCGAGCTGGCGCGCCAGAACGCGATGCGCAACCCCCGGCGCACCGCCGCCACCGCGCTGGCGTTGACGATCGGGGTCGGCCTGCTGAGCCTGGTGACGAT
>DASYRU010000547.1:0-4559 GCA_036004165.1 Actinomycetota bacterium | reverse complement strand
GCGACCAGCAGCAGCTCGGCGGCGGTGTCCGGTTCCATCCGCGCGCGGTCGCTGCGTTCGAACAGGGCGATCGCGCGCTCGGGGTGGCCGAGGGCGCGCTCGGCGTCGGCCAGCATCGCCGCCAGGTCGCCTCGGCCCGAGATCCGCTGGGCGGCGGCCAGCTCGGCCCGGGCCTCGCGGAACTCGCCCGCCTGGTAGAGGGCGATCCCGAGCAGCTCGCGGACGCTGGCGGCCCGCGGCGCAGACCGTTTGGCGGCCCGGGCGGCCCGCACCGCGGCCTGCGGGTCCTCCTCCTCGGAGAGCGCCAGGACCGCGTCTGCCAGCGCCCTGGCCGCCTCCGCGAAGGCGTGCGGCCGGGCCGTCCCCCGCAGCTCGTCGAGGGTCTCGGCGGGGAGCACCTCGCCGACCGCCGGTCCCTCGGCGCGCGCCGCCGGCGGTGCCTCCTGCCGCTTCCGCGACCCGGCCGCCGGCCCTCCCTGCCGCCGGGGAGGTCCCGCCGGCCGGCCGGTCTGCCGCGGCTGCGACCCCGACGGCTTACCCCGCTCCCGCGGCTGCGACCCCGACGGCTTACCCCGCTCCCGCGGCTGCGATCCGGCGCGCCGCGGCCCCGCCGGGCGGCCGGGGCGGCCAGGCGAGGCGCGACGGCGCGGCCGCTCCGGCTGCCTGTCTGCGTTCTCCACGGGCCGCATCTTGCCGCAACCGCACGACAGGACGCACGGAGCGCGCGCCGTCCTCGGGCTCCGTCGGCCGCGCCGGTCAGGTCGGCGCCCGCGCCACCGCCAGGACCTCGGCGACGTGGTCGGGGGCGAAGAAGTCGTCGACCTCGAAGGAACCGGCGAGTATGCCGAAGTACCGGTCGGTTGCCGGCTGGTTGCCCTGGAGCGCGCCGAGCAGCTCGAGCGTGTCCGCCGAAGGCGGCTCCATCGCGGCGAACTGGCAGGTGAGCTCGAACATCGGGCGGGCCGCGTCGTCGCGGCGGCGATGGTACTCGGCCAGGGCCACGTCCATCGGAGCGTCCCCGCCGAGGCCGCGGCCGACCGCCTCGGCCAGCAGCTCGGCGTCACGGAAGGCGTTGGTGATCCCGTGGGCGGTGACCGGGTCCTGGTAGTAGCCGGCGTCGCCGACCAGCGCCCAGCCCGGCCCGTAGGGCCGGCGGAAGCGGTTGGGCAGGTCGCCGGTGCCGTACCAGCGGTCCTCACGCCTGCCCTGCTGGCGTACCTGCTCGCCGAGCGGCGTGAGGTCGATGGCCTGGAGGCAGTGGCGCTCGATGTCGGCCCGGACCTGCTTGAACCGGGAGCGGGGGAAGACCACCGGGATGCAGGTCAGCCCGTCGTGGGTGGGGTTGGCGGCCACCCCAAGCGGCGCCCGGACGTAGGCCTGGAACCCGTCGACCGGGACGCCGCTCCAGTAGGTGTAGTAGCCGCACTGGTAGGTGCCGCGGTCGTCGTAGACGGGAGCGTCGACGGCCTTGGCCACCGCCGAATGGAGGCCGTCGGCGCCGACCACCAGCCTGGCGCGCTCCACCACCGCCGCGCCCGCCGCCGTCCGCCCGCGGATCCCGGTCACCTGGCCGCCCTCCTCCACCAGCCCGTCGACGGAGAAGCCGGTCCCGACCACCGCGCCGGCCTCGCCCGCCGCCTCCACCAGCAGCTCGTCGAGCACGATCCGGCGCGGCCCGTAGGCCAGCGCGACACCGTCGTAGGGGGTCGGCCAGCCCTTCAGCGCCAACCCGCCGAAGTCGAGGCTGTAGGTGGGGATCGGCGGGCAGCCGGTCGCGACCAGGCGGTCCAGCAGCCCCCAGTCCCGCAGGCGAGCCACCGCCGGCTGCTGCACGTAGTGCGTCGACAAGGTGTCGCTGGGGAAGGTCGCCCGGTCCACCAGCAGCACCCGGTGGCCGCGGCGGGCGAGCAGCATCGCCGTGCTCGCGCCCGCGCATCTGGCCCCACCACGATCACGTCGTACACGGCACCCGCTCCCTCCTGCTCGTCCAGAACGCCGGTCGGGTATCGACGTCGCATTCACCGACGCTGCAGCTCTGGTAGACCCTCCGCATGCGCGTCGGGCATACCCGACCGGCGTTCTGCCTGGACGGTACGGGGAAGCGGGCGGGCCGGCATCGCCGGAACGGACCATCTCCGCGGCTGCTGGCGATGGGCCGTTCACGCCATCGTCGGGCTCGCCTCCGCTCAGCGGAGGCGGCGGAAGAAGGCGCGCACGTCGCCGACCAGGAGATCGGGGACCTCCATGGCGGGGAAATGGCCGCCGCGGTCGAACTCCGACCAGTGCTCGATCTTGTGATCGGGGTCCATCACCCGGCGGAGGAGGTCGTCGCCGCCGAACTGCGCCAGACCTTGCGGTGCGGGTGCGGTGGGGGGCGCTGACGTCCAGTCGGGGCCGGTGTGCGCGCCTTCGTAGATGAAGCGGGCCGCCGATGCGCCGCTGCGGGTGAACCAGTAGACGCTGACGTTGGTGAGCAGCTGGTCGCGGTCGACCGCGTTCTCGGGCAGCTCGGCGGCGGCGTCGGTCCACTCCTTGAACTTCTCCACGATCCAGGCGAGCTGGCCCGCGGGTGAGTCGGTGAGGGCGTAGGCGAGGGTCTGCGGTCGGGTGGACTGGATGTCCAGGTAGCCCTTGGCGTCGGCCCAGAGCCGTTGCTGCTCCTCCACGCCGACCCGGTCGGCCTCGGCGAGGTCGTCCGGCAGCGGGAAATACTGGCCGGCCAGCGCGACACCGCGCGCGTCGGCGGTGGTGTGCGTGCCGACGACGTGGTCCGGCCTGGTGGCGCCGAGCATCCCGGACACCCCCGCGCCGATGTCGCCGCCGTGGGCGCCGTAGCGGGCATACCCCAGGCGGCGCATCAGCTCGGCGAACGCCGTGGTGGTGCGGGCGACCTCCCAGCCCGGTTGCTGGACCGGGGTGGAGAACCCGAAGCCGGGGATCGACGGCGCCACGACGTGGAACGCGTCGGCGGGGTCGCCGCCGTGGCCGCGGGGATCGGTGAGCGGCCCGAGGATCTCCAGGAACTCCACGATCGAGCTGGGGTAGCCGTGGGTGACCAGCAGCGGCAGCGCACCTGGTTCGGGCGAGCGGACGTGCAGGAAGTGGACCGTCTGCCCGTCGATGGTCGTGGTGAACTGCGGCAACTCGTTCAGCCTTGCCTCCTGCCGGCGCCAGTCGTAGCCGTCGCGCCAGTAGGCGGCGAGCTGCTGCAGGTAGGCCAGCGGCACGCCGCGGCTCCAGCCGACCCCGGGCAGCTCGTCCGGCCAGCGGCTGCGGTGAAGCCGGTCGGCCAGGTCGTCCAGGTCGTCCTGGGGGATCGAGATCCGGAACGGCCGGATCTCGCCGTTGTCGCCCATCGAGGCTCCTTCCTCAGCGAGGTTGTCGATCTCCGAGACGATACGACTCTTTTAGGAACATATAGTTCCGCGATGGCGCCTAGAATGCCGGCATGTTGCAGACCTCGACCCGGCTGCTGCGCCTGCTGTCGCTGCTCCAGGCGCGGGCTGCCTGGTCCGGCCCGGAGCTGGCCGACCGGCTCGGGGTGACCACCCGGACCGTCCGCAACGACGTGGAACGCCTCCGCCAGCTCGGCTACCCGGTGCACGCCACCCCCGGCGTGGGAGGCGGCTACCGGCTCGGCGCCGGCGCGGCCCTGCCCCCGCTGCTGCTGGACGACGACGAAGCCGTCGCGGTCGCCGTCGGCCTGCGGACTGCTGCCAATGGCAGCGTGACCGGCATCCAGGAGACCTCGGTGCGGGCGCTGACCAAGCTCGAACAGCTCCTGCCGTCGCGCCTGCGCCACCGGGTCAACGCCGTGGCGGCCGCCACCGTCGAGGTTCCCGCCTCCGGCCCGACCGTGGACGCCGAGGTGCTGACCGCGATCGCCGGCGCCTGCCGCGACCGACAGCGGCTACGGTTCGACTACCGCGACCACGACGGGTCGGCAGGCGTCCGCACCGTCGAACCCCACCGCCTGGTGCACGATCGGGGCCGCTGGTACCTGGTGGCCTGGGATGTGGACCGGCAGGACTGGCGCACCTTCCGCGCCGACCGCATCCATCCCCGCATCCCGACCGGGCCGCGGTTCGCCCCCCGCGACCCGCCCGACGGTGACGTGGCGAGCTACCTGTTGCGGGGCGTGGGGGCGGCGACGTGGCGCTACCGGGCCCGCGTCATCGTGGACGCACCGGCGACGGTGATCGCCGGGCGGCTGCCGCCCGCGGTGCTGGTGGAGGCGGTCGACGAGCACACCTGCATCGTCAGCGTCGGCTCCGACACCCCCCAGATGCTGGCCCTCTATCTGGGGATGCTCGACGCCGACTTCGAGGTCGGCGAGGCCCCCGAGCTGGTCGAGCAGCTCCGCACGCTGGCCGACCGCTATCGCCGCGCCATCACCACCCCGGGGACCGACCGTACGGCTTAGAGGAGGCCGTGCTCGAAGGCGTAGGCCGTCGCCGCCGCCCGGGACGACACCTGCAGCTTGGTGAAGATGTTCTGCAGGTGCCGGGAGACGGTGTGCTGGCTGATGACCATCGCGGCGGCGACCTGCCGGTTGGACT
>DASYRU010000546.1:0-4831 GCA_036004165.1 Actinomycetota bacterium | reverse complement strand
AGGCGACCATGCCGTGGGGGTCGAGGATGAACTTCTTGGCGGCGCCCTTGTCGAAGTCCTGGTAGCCCTGGGGCGCCTGGTCCAGCGGGATCACGGTGGCGTTGACGTTGTTGGCGATCTGCACCTTGTCGTGCAGGATCGCCATCATCAGCTGGCGGTTGTACTTCATCACCGGGCACTGGCCGGTGGTGAAGGCGTGGGACTTGGCCCAGCCGAGCCCGATCCGGATCGACAGCGACCCGACCTTGGCCGGCTCGTCGACCGCGCCCGGGTCGCCGGTCACATACAGCCCGGGGATGCCGAGGCGCCCGGCCGCCCGGGTGATGTCCATGATCGAGTTCAGGACGGTCGCCGGGGCCTCGCCCTGGGAGCCTTCCTGGCCGTGGCCGCGGGCCTCGAAGCCGACGCAGTCGACCGCCGCGTCGACCTCGGGCACGCCGAGGATCTGCTCGATTGCCCCCTTGATGTCGTCGGTCTCCGACAGGTTGATGGTCTGGCAGCCGAAGCTGGCGGCCTGCCGCAGCCGTTCGGCGTTCATGTCACCGACGATCACCACCGCCGCCCCCAGCAGGTGGGCCGAGGTGGCGCAGGCCAGCCCGACCGGGCCGGCGCCGGCGATGTACACCGTCGACCCGGTGGTCACCCCGGCGGTCCAGGCGCCGTGGTAGCCGGTCGGGAAGATGTCCGACAGCATCGCCAGATCCTGGATCTTCTCCATGGCCTGGTCGCGGTCGGGGAACTTCAGCAGGTTCCAGTCGGCGTAGGGGACGGTCACATACCGCGCCTGGCCGCCCAGCCAGCCGCCCATGTCGACATAGCCGTAGGCGGCGCCGTCCCGGGCCGGGTTGACGTTCTCGCAGACGCCGGTGGCCCGCTCCTTGCAGTTGCGGCAGCGGCCGCAGGCGATGTTGAACGGCACGCTGACCAGGTCGCCCTGCTTGATGTACTCGACGTCGCGGCCGACCTCGGCGACCTCGCCGGTGATCTCGTGGCCGAGGGTCTGGCCCTCCGGGGCGGTGGTGCGGCCACGGACCATGTGCTGGTCGGAGCCGCAGATGTTGGTGGCCACCACCCGAAGGATGACGCCGTGCTGCAGCTGCCGGTGGTTCTGCTCGGGCAGCTCGAGCTTTGGGTAGTCCATGTCCTGGACCTGGACGCTGCCAGGTCCGGTGTAGACCACACCGCGGTTGTTGTCCGCCACGGTTGCTTCCCTCCCCGGGAATGGCGAGAGGTACGGGGCTGGTGGCGGAGGGCAGCGGTGGGCCGCGGGGTCCGTGCATCCACCGACCCTACCCCGTCAGGTCGAACCAGACACTAAGGCAATCAGCGACGAGACGGGCGACCGCCAGGTGCCGGCGGCGACGGCGACCAGCAGCACCAGCATCTCTGCCTGCTGCTGGACCGCGCCGAGCAGGTCGCCGTTCACCCCGCCGATGCGGCGAACCGCCAGCCGCCCGAGCAGCCACCCGCCGAGCGCGGCGAGCGCGCCGGCGGGCAGCGCCCAGCCGCCCAGCAGCAGGCCGCCGACGCCGGCGCCCGCGGCCACCCCGGCAAGCGCCCGCCGCCCGGAGAGCGCCCGCGCGTACGAGGCGCCGAGGCCCTCCCCGGCCGCCGGCGGGAACCCGGCCATCACCGCCACCGCCGCCGAGCGGCTGAGCGCGTGGGCGGCCGGCAGCGCCGCCAGCGCCGCCGACGGGGCGAGCGCGGCCACCGCGGCGACCCGCAGCAGCAGGCTGGCCGTCACGGCGACCACCCCGAAGGTGCCGAGCCGCGGGTCCTTGAGGATGCGCAGCACCTCCTCCCGGTCCCAGCCGCCGGCGAAGGCGTCGGCGGTGTCGCCAAGGCCGTCCTCGTGGAACGCCCCGGTCAGCGCGACCCCGGCCAGCACCGCGACGGCGGCGGCCGGCAGCGGCGGCAGCAGCACCAGGGCGCCGCCGTAGACGGCGGCGACCAGCAGCCCGACACCGGCGCCCACGACCGGGAACCACGGCACGAACCCGGCGACCGCGCCGGGGGCCGCCGCGCCGGTCCCGACCGGCACCCTGGTCAGCAACGACACCGCGCCGAGCAGTCCCTTCATCGCGGTTCCAGGCCCCACTCGGCGAAGGTGGCGACCTCGGTCACGACGGCGGCGGCCAGGCGCAGCAGGGGAACCGCGGCCAGCGCGCCGCTCCCCTCCCCAAGCCGCAGGCCGAGGTCGAGGACGGGAGGTTTGCCGAGCCGTTCCAGCAGCGCCAGATGCCCCGGCTCGGCGGAGCGGTGCGCGGCGACCGCGTGCGCCAGCGCGCCCGGGCGCAGCAGCTCCAGCGGCGCGACGCTGGCGGCCACCACGAACCCGTCCAGCAGCAACGGGACCGAGCGGAGCCGCGCCTCGGTCGCCGCCCCGGCGATCGCCGCCAGCTCGGCGCCGCCGACCTGCCTGAGCACCTCGAGCGGCGGCGCCGCGCCAACCCGGCGCCTGGCGGCCTCCACCGCGGCGACCTTGCGGGCCAGCCCGGCGTCGTCGACGCCGGTCCCCCTGCCGGTCCGTTCGGCGGCGTCGCCGCCGAGCAGCGTGGCGGTCACCGCCGAGGCGGCGGTGGTGTTGCCGATGCCCATCTCCCCCAGCACCAGCAGGTCGGTGTCCAGCTCGGCGACCGCGTCGCGGCCGGCCTGGAAGCAGGCGCGGAAGCGCGCGCTCGGCAGGGCCGGCTCGGTGACCAGGTCGCCGGTCGGGTCGCCGACGCCGACGTCGACGACGTGGAGGGCGGCGCCGACGTGGCGGGCCATGACGCAGGCGGTGGCGGCGCCTTCCCGCAGCGCCTTCAGCATGGCGCCGGTCACCTCGGCCGGGTAGGCGCTGACGCCTTGGCGGGCGACGCCGTGGTCGGCGGCGAACACCACCGCGGCCGGCCGCCGCACCGCCGGGCGGGTGCTGCGCTGCCAGGCGGCCAGCCACACCGCCAGCTCGTCCAGCCGGGCGAGCGCTCCTGCTGGGCGCAGCACCCGCCGTGCCCGCTCGGCGACCGCGGCCGCCGACGCCTGGTCGGGCCCTGGCGCCCCGGCCAGCAGCCGGGCGACCTCCTCATCCACCGTGCGCTCCGGCGAGGCCGCCTGGCCCGCCGCCGAGGGCGCGCATGGGGTCCAGCAGGGGCAGCGCCCGGCCGGCGACCAGCAGCAGGGCCTGGTCGGCCGCGGCCGCCCAGGCCGTGTTGACCGCGCCGAGCAGGTCCCGGTAGCGGCGGGCCAGGGTGGCGGCGGGCACGATCCCCGACCCGACCTCGTTGCTGACGGCCACCGTGGGGGCCGCCCGCGAGGCCGCCAGCGCGGCCGCGTCCTGCGCGCGGCGTTGGATCTCGCGGTCGGGCAGGTCCGGCTGCTCCAGCAGGTTGGACACCCACAGGGTGAGGCAGTCCACGATCACGAAGGCGTCGGCGGGCGCCTCCCGCAGCGCCCGCTCCAGCTCGCGGGGCGCCTCGAGGGTCAGCCAGTGGCCTGGCCGTTCGCCCCGGTGCCGCCGGATGCGCTCGGCCATCTCCTGGTCGCGGGCCTCCAGGGTGGCGACCACCGCCACCGGACCCGCCCAGCCGCCGGCCATCCGGACCGCCAGGGCGGACTTGCCGCTGCGGGCGCCGCCGAGCAGCAGCACCAGCGGCATCAGTAGTCGATCCCGCGGCGGGCGACCACGCCGCTGTCGTAGGCGTGGCGGACCTTGAGCATCTCGGTGACCGTGTCGGCCACCTCGACCAGCTCCTCGGGGGCGTCTCGGCCGGTGGCGACCACGTTGACCGTCTCCGGGCGGGAGCGGATCGCCTGCGCCACCTCGGCGCTGGGGATCCAGCCCCAGTTCATCGGGTAGGTGATCTCGTCGAGCACCACCAGCTGGTAGTCGCCGGACGAAAGGGCGCGCCTGGCCGCCTCCCAGGCCGCCGCCGCCATCGCCTTGCTGGCCTCCAGGTCCTCGGAGTCCCAGGTGAAGCCGTCCCCCAGCGGGTTCCAGTCGACCCCGAGGCGGCGGCCCAGCTCCTCCTCGCCGGTGCGCCAGCGGCCCGACTTGAGGAACTGGATGACGCAGACCTTCCAGCCGCGGGCCACCGCCCGCAGCACCACCCCGAAGGCGGCCGTCGACTTGCCCTTGCCGTCGCCGGTGTTGACCAGCACCAGCGAGGGCGCCCGGCGCCGGGCCGGCCGCTGCGGCGGGGTCACCGGGGGTTGGGAGCTCACATGACCACCTGTCTTTCGGTCGGGACGCGGACCGGGACGACCACGATGCCACCGCCGGGGTCCTCCAGGACCCGCACCGACGCGTGGTAGTGCCGGCTGATGACCTGCTCGGTCAGGACGGCGCGGGCCGGGCCGTCGGCCGCCACCCGGCCACCGTCGAGCAGGACCAGGTGGTCGGCGAACTGGCCGGCCAGGGTCAGGTCGTGCATGGCGCTCACCACCGTCAGCCCCAGGTCGTCGCGGAGGGCGTCGACCAGCTCCAGGACCTGCTGCTGGTGGCCGACGTCCAGGCCGGTGGTGGGCTCGTCCAGCAGCAGCACCGGCGCCTGCTGGGCCAGGGCCCGGGCCAGCACGGCCCGCTGGCGCTCGCCGCCGCTGAGGGAGTCGAGCCGCCGGGCGGCGAAGCCGGCCAGGTCGAGGTGGTCGAGGACCGAGGCCACGATCTCGAGGTCGCGCCGCGACTCGGTCCCGAGGTACGGGATGTAGGGGGTGCGGCCCAGGAGCACGTAGTCGGTGACGGTGATCCCGGCCGGGACCGCCGGGTTCTGGGGGACCAGGGCGATCCGCCTGGCCAGCTCCCGGCGGGACAGGCTGCCCCCGGCGGCGTCGCCGACCCGGATCTCGCCGT
>DASYRU010000545.1:0-3937 GCA_036004165.1 Actinomycetota bacterium | reverse complement strand
GAAGGCCTCACCGAACATCCGATCTGTCGGCCCGGTCCGGAAGAACCAGTCGAGGCCCCGCTCCGTAAGGTATCCGGTGGAGGAGTCGCCGTTCACAAACGGGATACCAAGCCGCTCGGTCCGCTGGCTGGCCGCGGCGGTCACCCCCGTGTCGTAGGCCCCGACGAGCCCGACGGCCCGCTCCTGGGTGACCAGGCGGACGGCCTCCGCGCTGCCGCGCGCTGGCTCGCTCTTGGTGTCGGCCTCCACCACCGCGAGCTTCGCTCCACCCAAGCCGCGAAGGCCGCCGGAGGTGATGCGCAGCAGCGGGACCGATCCCTCCTCGCCGTTGACGAGCGCGGCCGCGAGTTCGGCGCCGCGGAGCGCCTCGACCCCAGCGGCCTTGCCCGACGGCACCAGGACGCCAATCTTGACCTCGCTCGGGGTCGGCGCCTGGCCGGAATCCGACGAGGTGCACGCGGCCGCCGCGAGGACGATGACAACGATGGAGGCACGGGTCCAGGCGCGCATGGCAGCGTTCTCTCCCGATCAGGGGGGCAGGAGCGACTGGCTGCGCTAGATTGCGCCGGTCGTTGAGACAGTGTCAACTTCACCAGTCCCGCAAGATCATGCGAGCCGCGGTATCTGAGTATAATCCGGCGCCAGCCACGCCTCCGGCCCGAGAGAGGTAGTGAGACCTCCGTGCAGACACGGCGTACCGAAGACGCCTCCACGATTACGCCCTTCCCCCCCGGAAGCGACCCTGGACGGTTCCTCGGGCTGCGCAACTGGCGGGTCCGGTCGAAGCTGATCGCCGTCCTGGTGATCCCGGCCGTGGCATTCCTGGTGCTGGCCAGCTTCGGGATCGGCACATCGCTGCGGGACGTGCGAGCCCTCGACAGGGGAAGCAAGCTGGCAGAACTCAGCCGCCACGTCACTGCGCTCGTGCACGAACTGCAGTCGGAACGCGACCTCAGCGCCGGCTATCTTGAGGAGAACGGCCGAAAGGCGAACACCAGGCCCCTCGCGGAGCAGCAGCCGCGCGTCGACCAGCAGGCCAGCGCCTACCGCGAGGCCGAAGCCTCGCTCTACGACGCGCTCGGCCCCCGGCTGCGGAGCAGGTTCGATGCGGCCCGGGCCGGGCTCGCCGATCTTGCCGGGCTCCGGGAGGCCATCCGCTCGGAGTCGCTGACGGGGACAGCGGTCTTCGAGGAGTACTCCCAGCTCATCAACGCGCTCCTCGACGTCGACCTCGAGATCGCCGAGCCCGGTGGGGACGAGGAACTCGCGCAGCGGGTCCGCGCCTTCAACGATCTCTCGCGCGCCAAGGAGGTCACGGCGGAGGTCCGTGGCACCCTCCACGCCATCGCGTACCGGGATGCGTTCGCGTTCGGCGAGTTCCAGGGCTTCGCGGACCTGCTTGCGCAGCAGCGGGCGGCGTTCGAGCAGTTCCAGGTCGACGCGGACGAGCAGCAGCGCGGCCAGTTCGCCGATGTCGTCAAGGGCCAGGCGGTCCTCGCCGTGGACCGGATGGCGAACGCAGCGCTGAACCGCCAGTCGAGCTCGAACCTGGGTGTCAGCCCGCAGCAGTGGCTGGCCGCGAGCGACACCCAGATCGAGCTGATGCGCACGGTCGAGTCTCAGCTTCTCGACGGCGTGATCACCCAGAGCCGGGAGCTCATCTCCGCCGCCCGGAGCGACGCGCTCCGCAACGCCCTGCTGATCGCCCTCATCCTGGCTGTCGCGCTGCTCGCGTTGTTCGTGGTCGCCCGGTCGATGGCCCATCCGCTGCAGCGCCTGCGGGCTGGCGCCATGGAGATCGCCGAGCACCGCCTCCCCGACGCGGTCGAGCGGCTGCGGACCACAGAGAGCGGCGACCTGGACGTCAGGGTCGAGCCGGTCGGGATCCGCTCCAGGGACGAGATCGGACAGGTGGCCCAGGCCGTGGACGCCATCCAGGAGGTCGCCGTGCGGTTGGCCTCCGAGCAGTCCGCACTGCGCCGCTCGATCGGCGACATGTTCACCAACCTGGCGCGCCGCTCGCAGGCCCTGATCGACCGCCAGCTCGAACTGATCGACGACCTGGAGCGCAACGAGGCCGACCCGGAGACGCTGGAGCACCTGTTCCGCCTCGACCACCTCGCCACCCGCATGCGGCGCAACGCCGAGGACCTGATCGTGCTCTCCGGCGCGGACCCTGGGCGTCACTGGGTGCAGCCGATGACCCTGGTCGACGTCGTCCGCGCGGCCGCCGCCGAGGTCGAGGAGTACCAGCGGGTCGAGTTCCTGCCGCTGGCCGACCTCGAGGTCGCCGGGCATGCCTCGGTCGACGTCATCCACCTGCTCGCCGAGCTGATCGAGAACGCGACCGCCTTCTCGCCGCCCAACACCAAGGTGCAGATCGCCGGCCAGGCGGTACCCCACGGCTACGTGATCGAGATCGAGGACCGCGGACTCGGCATGAGCGACGAGGAGCTCATCCAGGCCAACGAGCGGCTGGCCAACCCGCCGGAGATCGACTTCGCGTTGTCGCGGGTGCTCGGACTGTACGTGGTCGGCCGCCTGGCGCAACGCCACGGGATCAAGGTCCAGCTGCGCCACTCCTGGTACGGCGGGATCACCGCGCTGACGCTGCTGCCGCACGCGATGCTGGTCTGGCCCAAGGTGCCGCAGGCCGTCACCGAGCCGGCCGGCGTCGTTCAGGGGCGTGCCGAGCTGCCCCCGCCCGCGCGGGCGGCCGAGCCGGCCGCCGAGGCAACCGCGACCGGTGACCACCTGCCGATCTTCGAGGCGGCCCGCTCGGACTGGTTCGTGATCGAGCCGGTCGAGCCAGCTCCGCTCCCGCATCGCCAGCGCCAGCACCAGGCCGCCAGGGCCGAGGAGGACGGTGTGCCGTCCCGCCCGGCGCCGGATGCCTCGCCGCCACCTTACCGCCCGGCGCCGGCGGCCAGGGCCGGGTCCGAGGAGCCACCGCTGCCGCAGCGGCCCGTGCCGGCCGCTCGGGCGGACGAGCCGGAGCCGTACCGGACGCCCCGGGGGTCCAGGGCCGACGAGCAGCCGACCTACCGTCCGGCGCCGGCGGCCAGGGCCGAGGGACCGTCGCCGTACGGCGACGAGCCGGCCCAGACCGCAGATACCGGCGCGTCGCCGTACTTCGAGCGGTCGGTCTTCCCGTCGCAGGCGGGCGGCCCGGCGCCGGCCCAGGCGCCGGTCCCACCTCCACCAGCTCGGCCCTCCGAAGAGCCGGCCGCCCAGGCGCCTCCGGCGCCGGCGTCGCGGCTGACCCAGGCCGGGCTGCCAAGGCGCGTCCCACGAGCCAACCTCGCCCCGGGCATGGTCGTCGCCGCCCAGCAGGACGAGGGCGGTCAGCCCCAACCCGGTGCCGCACGCTCCCCAGACGAGGTCCGCAGCATGTTGTCCAGCTACCGCACCGGCATCGAGCGCGGTCGCATGGTGGCCGGGGGCTCCGATGTCCCCGAGCGGCCCGACGACGCTCCCTGAGAGGGGCGAGATGCCGCAGCTCAGCCCAGAAGCCCACAACCTCAACTGGCTCGTGGGCAACTTCGCCAAGGCGACGCCCGGCGTCGCCCATGCCATGGTCGTCTCTGCCGACGGGTTGCCGGTCGCGGTGTCGGACCACCTCGACCGGCCAAGGGCCGACCAGCTCGCCGCCATCGCCTCCGGCCTGGCCAGCCTGACGGAGGGCGCCACCCGCTGCTTCAAGGGCGGCAGCGTCAAGCAGACGGTGGTCGAGATGGAGCGCGGGTTCCTGTTCGTCATGACGATCAGCGATGGCTCCTGCCTGACCGTGCTCGCCACCTCCACCAGCAACGTCGGCGTGGTCGCCTACGAGATGGCCGTGCTGGTCGCCCGCGCCGGTGACGTCCTCACCCCTGCCCTCCGGGCCGAGCTCCAGTCCACCCTCCCTACATGAGCGCCCAGCGCCCAGAGTGAGCTG
>DASYRU010000544.1:0-2480 GCA_036004165.1 Actinomycetota bacterium | reverse complement strand
CAGCTCCCGCGGGACCGGCAGCAGCGGCCCCGCCAGGACCCGTTTGGCGTCGCCGCCGACCAGCAGCGGCGACACCGTCAGGCACAGCTCGTCCAGCAACCCGGCGGCGGCGAGCTGCCCGTTGAGGGTGGGTCCTCCCTCCGCCAGCACCTGGCGGAGCCCGCGCCCGGCGAGCGCGTCGAGCGCCCTGGCGAGGTCGACGTCGTGCTCGCCGGCGACCACCACGTCGGCGACCTCGGCCGCCCGGGCGCGCAGCGGCGCCGGGGCCTCGGCGACGGTGAGCACGATCGGCCTGGCCTTGGCGCTGGTGAAGAACGGCGTGGTCCAGTCCAGCCCGCAGGACCGCGAGACCACCGCGATCGGCACCGACCCCTCGGCCGGGCCATAGCCCTCCGCGCGTACCGTCCCCGCGGCCACCAGCACGACGTCGGCCAGCGTGCGCAGCAGCAGGAACAGCTCGCGGTCGGCGCGGCCGCCGAGCCCGCCGGCCCGGCCGGCCACCGCGGTCGCGCCGTCGAGGCTGGCGATCATGTTGAGCCGCACCGCCGGCCGCGCGCCCGCCGGTGGCAGGTCGCGGTAGACGTCGAGCGGGTCGACCGGGTCGACCAACGTCGGCAGCAGCTGGCGCACCGTCAGCCCTCCAGCAGCGCCCGGCCACGGCGGTCGTGCGTGGTCATCGTCATCCAGTCCTCGCTCGGGGCGCTGACGTTACACCGCGGCCCCGGGGTGACGGCAGCGCCCCGGAGCGTGCCCAGCACAGGACGACCCGCGCCTGCGCGAAGCAGTCGCCATGCCCGAGCACGACGACGTCATCGTGGTCGGGTCGGGAGCCGGTGGCGGCGCGATCAGCCGAGCTGGCGCAGCGCGTCCTCGAGGCCGCGGACGAACGTCGGGTAGGGGTAGATGAGCTGGCGGAGGGTGGGCAGCGGGACGCCTTCCCTGACGGCGAGCAGCAGCAGGCCGATGACCTCGCCGGCGGCCGGGCCCATCACCGACGCACCGACCAGGACCTCCCGGTCGCCATCGGCCACCAGCTTGACCACACCGTGCTCGGCTCCCGGACCGTGGATCCAGCCACGGGCCGAGCTGGCGGTCCGGGCCACTCCCGTCCGCACCGCCACGCCGGCCTCGCGGGCCGCCGCCTCGGTCAGGCCGACGCCGGCCACCTCCGGGTCGGTGAAGGTCACCCGAGGCACCGCCCGGTAGTCGGCCGGAGCATGCTGCCGGCCGAGCACGTCGGCCGCGGCGATGCGGCCCTGGTAGACGGCGAGGTGGGTGAAGGCTCCCCTGCCGGTGACGTCCCCGACCGCCCAGAGCCCGCCGCCGGCGCGCAGGTGCTCGTCGACCTGCACCGCGCGGGCGGCGGGATCCAATCCCACCGCGTCGAGGCCGAGCCGCCGCAGGTCGCTGCGCCGGCCGGTCGCCACCAGCAGGCGCTCGGCTTCCACGACGGTCCCGTCGGCCAGTTCGACCGCAACCCCCGCTCCGCCGGTCGCCGGCCGCACCGCCCGGGCCGGGGTGCCGACGTGCAGCGCGATCCCCTCGGCCTCAAGGACCTCGGCCATGGCCTCGCCGTTCTCCGGCTCCTCCCCCGGCAGGGGGTGCCCCGCGGCCTCCACGACGGTGGTCTCCACCCCGAAGCGCCGGAAGGTCTGCGCCAGCTCCAGGCCCACCGCTCCCGCGCCGAGCACCACCAGCGAGCGGGGCAGCTCCGCCGCCTCGATCGCCTCCCGGTTGGTCCAGTACTCGACCCGGTCGAGCCCGTCGATCGGCGGGACGGCCGGTTCGCCGCCGGTGGCCAGGACGATGCCGCGGCGGGCGCGCAGGCGTCGCCCGTCGACCTCGGCCTCGCCGGGGGCGACCACCTGGGCCTCGCCACGGACGAACGTGCCACCCTTCTTCTCGAAACGTTCGACCGCGACCCGGTCGTCCCAGCCGGCGGTGGCCTCGCGGACGCGGGCGGCCACCGGCGTCCAGTCCGGCGCGACCGTGGCCTGGCCGGCCAGCCCGGCGACGCGGGCCGCCTCCGCCAGGGCGTTACCGGCCCGGACCATGATCTTGGAGGGGATGCAGCCCCAGTAGGGGCACTCGCCGCCCACCAGCTTCCGCTCGACGCCGACCACGTCCATGCCGGCCTCGGCGGCTCGGCCGGCCACCTCCTCGCCGCCCACCCCCATGCCGATCACGATCAGGTCATGCGCCTGTGCTGCCATCCTCGTCTCCTCCCGCGGGCGGTCGCGTCGGCCGGGTTCCCGCCGCCGAGCCCACCAAACCCGCAGCTTCCGATGGGTGTGGCCACCCTCTCACTCCGACGACCTCGCACGGATGCCTCCTCTGCTGGCTAGCGCCGCTCCGCCTCGGTGATCGCCCAGGCCGCGTTGACCAGCCCGATGTGGCTGAACGCCTGCGGGTAGTTGCCGATCATCTCGGCGCCGCCCACGTCGACCTCCTCGGCCAGCAGGCCGACGTCGTTGGCGTAG
>DASYRU010000543.1:0-2430 GCA_036004165.1 Actinomycetota bacterium | reverse complement strand
CTACGTCTGGCTCACCAACCAGGTGCCGCCGCGGCGGCCGGCCCGCCGGCTGCTGCTCATGGTGGGGATGGCGGGGTTCCTGGTCTGCGCCCTGGCCGTCCCGCGGGTGTTCGACGGCGGCGGGGTCGCCTTCGGCCTCGGGTACCTGCTGGTCGTGCTGGTCCACGGCGGGCTGTACCTGCAGGCGTACGGCACGGCGGCGCTGCGGTTCGCGCCGCTGAACGTCGTCTCGGCGCTGACCCTGCTGGCCGCGGGGTTCCTGGACGGGCGGGTCGCCTACCTGCTGTGGCTGGCGGTGATCGTGGTGGAGTTCGCCACCCCGCAGGTGGCCAGCAGAGCGGCGACCCGGCTGGTGGTCAGCCCGGCCCACTTCGTCGAGCGCCACGGCCTGCTGCTGCTGGTGGCGCTCGGGGAGTCGGTGGTGGCGGTCGGGATCGGCCTGGGGGACGTGCCGCTGGACCTGGGCCTGTTCGCCGCGGCGGTGCTCGGGCTGGCGCTGGCCGCCGCGCTGTGGTGGACCTACTTCGTGGGTGAGGACGAGCGCGCCGAGCGTGCCCTTGCCGCCGCCCCGGCCGCGCAGCGCCTGCGGGTGGCCAACAACGCCTACTTCTACGCCTACATCCCGGTGTTGCTGGGCGTGATCACCATCGCCGCCGGCGTCAAGCACTCGATCGGCCACGTGGCCGACCCGCTGGACACCGCCTCGGCGCTCGCGCTCGGCGGCGGGGTCGCCCTGTACCTGGCCGGCGACGTGGCGTTCCGCGCCACGCTGCGGATCCGCCCGGTCGGCTTCCGCGCCGCGGCGGCGCTGGTGGCGCTCGCCACGGTGGCCCTCGGGGTCCTGGTGGCCGCCGCGGCGCAGCTGGTCGGCCTGGTCGCGATCCTGGCCGTGATGCTGGCGGCCGAAGCCAGGCAGCGCCGCGCCGAGGCGGCGGTCCCGTCCGGCTAGGCGGCCGGCTACTCGGGCATGCGGGCGCGCTCGTCGAGCTGCAGCCATTCCATGCCGCGCAGGTCCAGCCACCAGCGGCCGCCGCCGCGGGCGACCCGCAGCAGCGCCTGGCCGCAGCCGGGGCAGGACAGCACCGCGCCCATGCCGTGCGCATACGCCTGCAGCGCGCCGAGCTGGTTGCGGGCGCCGCAGGCGGTGCAGCCGCTCCACTCGACGGTCATCTCGAAGCGGAACACCTCGGCCAGCATGCCGGCGATCGCGTTGCCGTCCAGTCGCAGGTCGGTCTCGTCCATTGGTGCTACACCCCCGTGGGTCCGAATCGCTCGGTCCTGACCAGGTCCGGGTCGTGCCCCAGCGCCACCAGGTCGTCGGCGACCGCCTCCACCAAACGGGTCGGGCCGCACACGTAGACCAGCGGCCGCTCGCCGGGCGGCCAGCCGACCTCCTTCAGCATCGCCGCGTCGATGCGCCGGTCGTAGCCCTCCCAGCCTGGCGGCTGCGCCCTGGTCAGGGTGTGGGTGACGGCGACGCCGTCACCGGCGGCTACCAGCCGCTCCAGCTCCCGCCGGTAGATCACGTCCTGCAGCGACCGCGACGAGAACAGCAGCCGCGCCGGCGTCGAGCTGCCGGTCACCGAGCGGTGGCGCAGCATCGCCATCAGCGGCACCACCCCGGACCCGCCGGCCACCAGCAGCAGCGGCCCGCCGAGCCCCGGCTGCCAGACGAAGTAGCCGCCGATCGGGCCGCGCAGCTCGAACTGGTCGCCGGCGCGCACCTCGCCGGCCAGGTAGGGGGAGACCTCGCCGTCGTCGATGCGCTCCACGGCGAGCTCGACCCGCCGGCCGTCCGGCGCCGAGGCGATCGAGTAGCTCCGCTCTGCCTGGTAGCCGTCCTCGGCGGTGAGGCGCACGTCGACGTGCTGGCCGGGCAGGTGGCCCTCCCAGCCGGGCACGTCCAGCAGCAGGCTGGCGACCCGCGGGGTCTCCGGCCTGACCTCGGCGACGCGGCCGAGCCGCCAGCTCAGTCGCCCCAATAGCGCTCCTCCCGCCAGGGGTCGCCTCTGTTGTGGTACCCAAGCGACTCCCAGAAGCCGGCCTGGTCGTGGTCGAGCAGCCGCAGCCCGTTCAGCCACTTGGCGCTCTTCCAGAAGTACAGGTGGGGCACCAGCAGCCTGGCCGGCCCGCCGTGCTCCGGCGGCAGCGGCTTGCCCTCGTGCTCCCAGACGACCCACGCCTTGCCGCCGCGCACGTCCTCCAGCGGCAGGTTGGTGGTGTAGCCGCCGTAGCTGAAGGCGATCACGTGGGTCGCCTCCGGCAGCGGCTCGACCTGGTCGAGCAGGGTGTCGACCGACACCCCGGCGAAGCTGGTGCCCAGCTTGCTCCACTTGGTGACGCAGTGGATGTCGCCGTCGAAGGTCGAGCGGGGCAGCGCCTGGGCCTCCTCCCAGGTCCACTCCCGAGGCCGGGCGACCAGCCCCTCGA
>DASYRU010000542.1:0-2094 GCA_036004165.1 Actinomycetota bacterium | reverse complement strand
GACCTCGGCATCTTCGACCAGCGGGGCATCGAGCCCGGCGACGCCGCCGGCTTCCGCGGCTGGTCAGGCGGGTCCCGCGACGCCTTCACCATCAGCGGGTCAGGCGCCACCCCCGGCTACCTGCCTGGCCCGCTGCACCCGGGCACCTGGCACGTCGTCCTTGGGCCCTACACGGTCGCTTCCAAGGGCATGAGCTGGACGGTCGCCGTGACGCTGCGCCACGGCCAGCCGGGCCCGCCGTTCGCGGCCAGCCCGGCGCCGCAACGGGCCAGCGGCCGCGGCCCGGCCTGGTACCGCGGCGACATGCACCTGCACACCGTCCACTCCGACGGCCGGCGGACACCGGCGGAGCTGGTCTCCGGCGCCAGGGTCGCCGAGCTCGACTTCGTGGTCTCCACCGAGCACAACACCTCGAGCGCGAGCCTGATCTGGGGCCGGCACGCCCGCCCCGACCTGCTGATCGTCGACGGCGAGGAGGTCACCACCCGCGACGGGCACCTGCTCGCCCTCGGCCTGCAGGCGGAGCAATGGGTCGACTGGCGTTACCGGGCCGTCGACGGGGTGGTCGGCCGCGTCATCGGAGGAATCCACCGGGCCGGCGGGATCGCGGTCGCGGCCCACCCGTTCTGCCCCTTCGCCGGCTGCGCCTGGGGGTTCGGCTACGACGAGGTCGACGCCATCGAGGTCTGGAACGGACCGTGGACGCCCGACGACGAGCGCACGCTCCTGCTCTGGGAGGAGCTGCTCGCCGGGCAGCACCACCCGGGCGGCCGCTGGATCCCTGCCGTCGGCAACAGCGACGCCCACGGCGAGGCGCAGGCGGTCGGCCTGCCCCACAACGTGGTGCTCGCCTCGGACCTGGAGCGGCGGGCGATCCTGCGCGGCGTCCGCGCCGGACGGCTCTGGATCGCCGAGTCGGCGGCCGTCGACCTCTCCATGGCCGCCCGCACCGACGGGCGCACGGCAGGGATCGGTGAGCGGCTCCCGGTCGCCGCCGACGAACCGGTGCTGGTGCGGCTGGAGGTGCGCGGCGCGCCGGGCCACCTGGTGCGCCTGTCCACCGACCACGGCCAGGTGCTGGAGCGGCGCCTGGCCGAGGAGGGACCGGACGTGGTCACCTGGACGACCACGCCGCGGGACTCGGCCTTCGTCCGGGCCGAGGTCCGCCGGTGGGCCCCAGCGCCGGCGACCTTCGAGGCGATGGTGGCCCTCACCAACCCCGTCTTCCTCGGCCACCCCCGACGCCGGCGCGGTCGGCTCAGCGGGCGACCTCCAGCTTGACGACCAGGTCGTCGAGGAACGCCTCGCGGGCCTCCGGGGCCGCCCCCGCCACGGCCATGCCGGCCAGGTAGGCGGTGACCGGCGCCGCCCGCCGCTCGGCCGAGTGGGCGGCCACCCTGGCCAGCTCGAGGACGGCCTCGACCTCGCCTTGGCCGAGGCTCGGCGGGTTGGGGCCGAGCAGCGAGCGAAACTTCTCGATGAACTCCTCGAACGCGTCCATGTCATCCCTTCCGTTGGCGTTGGCGCCGCGCATTCCAGGCGGCCAGGCCGGCCTGGTCGTCGAGGTCGACGAACGAGCATCCCTCCGGGTCCAGCCGGCGCCACTGGGCCTCCTCCACGACCAGCGTGGGGAGGGCCGCCAGCAGGCCAGTGAGCGAGTGGTCGCCGGTGGCCAGCCGGGTCGTGGCCGCGGCCAGCGCCGGTAGCCGCTCGTACACCGCGACCAGGGGCTCCAGCCGGGGGCCGTGCCGGCAGGCCACCGCCTGCGCCTGCTCCCGCAGCTCCACCAGGCGGGCGAGCAGCCCGACCCGGAGCGTCGGGTGGTCTCCCGCCAGCAGCAGCACGTGACGGCTGTCCATGACGGGGAGGGCGGCGGCCAGGGCGGCCAGCGGCCCCCGCCCGGGATCGGTGACCAACCTGGCGGCGGGCGGCCGCGCCGGGTCGGCGGCCGGGGCCACCAGGCGCCCCGCCGGGTGACCCTCCGGGGCGACCAGCAGCACCGGGTCGGCGACCCGGGCGGCCGCCGCCAGCACCCTGCCGGCCAGGGCGACCCCGCCCACCGGCATGGTCGCCTTGTCCCGGCCCATGCGCCGG
>DASYRU010000541.1:0-7520 GCA_036004165.1 Actinomycetota bacterium | reverse complement strand
CACGTGGACGCCGGCGATGCCGCCGTTGGTGATGAAGACCTTCTGGCCGTTCAGCACCCAGTCGTCGCCGTCCCTGACGGCCCTGGTGCGCAGCGAGGACACGTCGGAGCCGGCGCCAGGCTCGGTGACCGCGAACGCGCCCACCTTCGGCTCGGCCGGGGTGCCGAACAGCTCCGGCGCCCAGCGGGCGACCTGCTCCGGCGTGCCCGAGGCCATCAGCGCCACCAGCGGCAGGCCGCTGCCGAAGATCGCCAGCGAGATCCCCGCGCAGCCCCAGCAGAGCTCCTCGACCAGCAACGGCTGCAGCACGCCAGACTCGTCCTCGCCGATCATCCGGTAGAAGTCCATGCCGTACAGGCCGATGTCGGCCGCCTTGGCCACCACCGGCCAGGGGAAGTCCTCGGTCTCGTCGTACTGGGGGGCGACCGGGCGGATCTCCTTCTCGGCGAACTCGTGGGCCCATTTCTGGGCGGCGACTTGGTCCTCGGTGAGGTCGAAGCCGATCATTGGGCTGGTCCTTTCCACGCAACCCAGGTTACTGCTCAGTAACCTACTGAACGGTAGGATGCGGGATCCAGCAAGCTCGCGCAAGGGGGATGGGATGAGCGTTCCGGCCGGTGTCCGCCTGCGGGCGGCCGATCGGCGCGCCCAGCTCCTGCGGGTCGCCCGCCGCCTGTTCGCCCGCGACGGCTATCGGGGCGCCTCCATGGAGGCGATCGCCGAAGCCGCCGGCGTCACCAAGCCGGTCCTGTACCAGCACTTCTCGTCCAAGCGGGCGCTGTATTCCGCGCTGCTGGCCGCCGAGCTCGGCCAGCTCACCGAGGAGCTGGAGGCCGCCTTCAGCCAGGCGGAGGGCAACGACGAGCGCCTGCGCCGTGGCTTCCGCGCCTACCTCGACTTCGTCGCCGGCCAGGAGGACGCGTTCCGGCTGCTGTTCACCGAGGCGCTCGGCCTCGACGAGGACTTCCAGGGCCAGGTGGCCGCCTTCCGCCAGTGGGTGGCCGACCGGGTCGCGGCGATCATCGCCGCCGAGGCCGGCCTGCCCGAACCGAGGGCGCGAGCCCTGGCCGCGGCGATCGTCGGCATGGCCGAGGGAGCGGCCGGCTGGTGGCTGGCCGAGGACCGACCCCTGCCCGTCAACGACCTGGCGGACGAGCTGGCCGGGCTGGCCTGGAAGGGCTTCGCCCGCTTCCCCGCCGGATCGGGTGGATCGGGTGGATCGGGCGGTCCGCCGGTGCCAACGGGGACCTGAATTTCGAGGCAAGCGAGGCGAAGGTCTTTTCACGCGCGTTTCTGTGAGTATCCTACTCAAGGCGTCGATGCCCGGTCCTATCCTGCCGTGCATCGCGTACCGGTCGAACAGCTCGAGGTTCAGGGGGGCAATGCACGGTGGAACGGCGGATCGTCCTGCTCTCCAGCGACCCCGCTCTGGTCTCGGTCGCCGGCGACCTGCTGCAGAACGGCAACCGGATGGACCACTTCGCCTCGCCGGCGGAGGTGGCCGACTGGTCTGATCCCGAGGTCGCCGTGGTGGTGCTCGACAGCCAGGCGCGCGCCCGCAGGCACGGCTACAAGCTGGTGCGCCAGCGCTACCGCGGCCCGCTGATCATGGTGCTCGACCGTGGCGACCGGCGGCCCGACCTGCCGCCCGACATCGCCAGGCGGTTCCTGTACCGCCCGTTCAAAGTGGCCGACCTCGCCACCCTGCTGGCCGCCCCGCAGCCGCAGCTCGGGCCGTTCGAGGACGCCGTCATCACCGCCTGGACGCGGCATGCCTCGACCGAGCCGCCAAGGCCGGCGATCCCGCGCCCGGCGCCCACCGTCGCGACCCAGCCGCCAAGGCAGACGGCTCCGCGCCACGCGCCCGCCGTCCCGAAGCGGAGCGCCTTGCGCTCGACCGCCCAGGGCCGGCTGCGGGTCTGGGCCGCCACCGTCACCGCCCTCTCGCTGCTGTTGCTGCTGGTCGGCCTCAGCAACCGGGGGTCGTGCGGTCCCGGCTGCGCGAACCTCGGCGGGGTCGCGGGGGTCGCGGGGGCGAGCGAGAGCCCGGTCCCCCTCACCTCCGGCGCCTCCCCGTCGCGCTCCGGCGGCGCCGGCGGCAGTCAGCCGCCCGGGTCGTCGTCCACCCCGGCGGCCGGACCCGACCCGGTTCCCGCGCTCGGCGTCCCGCTCACCGCCGGCGTCGGCGGCCTGATCGACGCCATCAGCCCGATCACCGCCACCGACACGGCCCCACCACCCGTCGCCCCGAAGCCGCTGCCCGGCGTCCCGCCCCCGCCAACCACCGCCCCACCCCCGCCGACAACGCAGCCGCCGCCACCCACGACACAACCGCCGCCACCCACGACACAACCGCCGCCACCGACGACCGAACCACCCCCACCCACGACCGAGCCGCCGCCGCTGACCACCGAACCACCCCCACCCACGACCCAACCACCCCCACCCACGACCGAACCGCCGCCGCCGCCGACGACCGAACCGCCGCCGCCGACCACCGCGTCGGAGACGACGGTGTGATCCCCGACCGCCGCCTGACCGGGCGGCGAGACCCGGTGGCCGTAGCCAGGGCAGGCGCCGCGCCGGTCAGCCGGGCAGGCGTAGCCAGCGGTACCCGTACCCCTCGAGGGTCATCGGCCGGCCGGGCGTGGCCGGCTCGTAGGCCTGGTCGGCGATGACCTCGGCCATCCGGCCCTCGACGCCGTCGCCCAGCTCGACGCTGACCTGGACCCGTTCTCGGCCGAGGTTGTGCACCACCAGGATGCCCCTGCCCAGCCAGTCGCGGCGGTGGGCCAGGACGGCGGGCTGATCGGTCTCGAGCACCCGCAAGGCCCCCCAGCCCAGCTCTGGCAGCTCCTTGCGGGCCCGGATGGCCCGTTCCATCCAGTTCAGCAGCGACTGCGGGTCGCGGCGCTGCTCGGCCACGTTGACCCGGTCCGGTCCGAAGGACCCGCCGGTGACGAGCGGAACGGCGGGGTCGCCGGTGGTGAAGCCGGCGCCATGGTCGGAGGTCCACTGCATCGCCACGCGGACCGCGCCACGGCCCTCCACGCGTTGGTCGTCGCCCAGGCCGATCTCCTCGCCGTACAGCAGCACCGGTGTACCTGGCAGGGTGAGCAGCAGGCTGTAGAGCAGCTCGATGCGGTCGCGGTCGCCGTCCAGCATGGTCGGCACCCGACGGCGGATGCCCCTGCCGAAGCTGCGCATATCCGGGTCGGGGGCCAGGGCGGCGAAGACCTCCTCACGCTCGGCGTCGGTCAGCTTGTCGAGGGTCAACTCGTCATGGTTCTTGATGAAGTTGGCCCACTGGTTGGCCTCGGGAAGCGGCGGCTGGTCCCGTAGGGCAGCCACGATCGGCGCCGGGTCCTGGCGGACCAACGCCAGGAACACGTGCTGGTTGAGGATGAAGTTGAACAGCATGTGCATCTCGTCGCCGCCCTCGTCGCCGAAGAAGCGGCGCTGGTCCTTTGGCGGCAGGTTGGCCTCGGCAAGCAGGACCGCATCGCCGCGGCGTCGATTGACGAAGGCGCGCAGGTCGCGCAGGAAGGCATGCGGGTCCTGGCCGCGTTCGGCCTCGGTGCCCGCCAACTCGATCATGAACGGCGCGGCATCGACCCGGAAGCCGGACATCCCCAGCTCCAGCCAGAATCCGACGACCTTGTTGATCTCGTCCCGCACACGGGGATTGGCGATGTTGAGATCCGGCATGTGGGAGTAGAAGCGATGCAGGAACCACTTGCCGGCGACCTCGTCGTAGTCCCAGTTGCTGTCCTCGGCGTCGGGGAACACCACCCCTGCAGGACCCTCCGGCTGCTCGTCGGCCCAGACGTAGAAGTCACGCCAGCGCGAGCGCTCATCGGCGCGGGCCGCCTGGAACCAGGGATGCTGGTCGGAGGTGTGGTTGACGACCAGGTCGGCGATCACCCTGATGCCCCGCTCGCGGGCCGCCCTGAGGAACTCGACCAGGTCGCCGAGGCTGCCGAGGCGCGGGTCGACGCCGTAGAAGTCGCTGATGTCGTAGCCGTTGTCCTTGTTCGGGGTGGGGTAGAAGGGCATCAACCAGATGCAGGTCACCCCGAGTCCGGCAAGGTAGTCGACCTTGCCGATGAGCCCGGGGAAGTCGCCCACACCGTCGCCGTCGCCGTCGGCGAACAGCTCCACGTCCAGGCAGTAGATGACGGCGTTCTTCCACCACAGGTCGAAGGTGGCCTTGTCGCTCATTTCGTCACGTCCCGGTCAGCGCCGGGATGACCTTGGCCCCGAACACGTCGATGAACGGCTGCTGGTGCTCGGCCTGGCCGACCTCGTGCAGGTAGAGTTCGTCGAAGCCGAGCTCGACGTATTCGCCCAGCCAGGCGGTGTGGCGGCCAAGGTCGGCCGAGACCAGCACGGCCGAGCGCACGTCCTCCCTGGCGACGAACCGTGCCGCCGTATCGAACTGTTCGGGCAGTTCCAGCTCGAACATCAAGCTGGAGTCGAACACGTTGGTGCGCCACTGGTCGTGGGCGACGGCCAGCGCGGTCTCCTCGTCGGCCGCCCAGGACAGGTGCACTTGAAGGCACAGCGGCTTACCCTCGCCGCCGCCTGCGCGGAACGCGTCGATCACCGCGCGGAGCTTGTCGTGCGGCTGGTTGACGGTGATCAGCGCGTCGGCCCAGGTGCCCACCCAGGCGGCCGTCTCGGCGCTGATGGCCGCCCCGACCAGCATGGGCGGCTGCTCGGGGAGGGTCCAGAGCTTGGCTCGGTCGACCTTGACCAGCCCGTCATGGCTGACCGTCTCTCCGGCCAGCAGGGCCCTGATGACCGCGACGGCCTCGCCGAGGCGGGCCGTGCGCTCGGCCTTGGTCGGCCAGCGGTCGCCGGTGATGTGCTCGTTGGAGGCCTCACCGCTGCCGAGCGCCACCCAGAACCGCCCGGGGAACATCTCGCTCAGGGTCGCCGCGGCCTGGGCGATGATGGCCGGGTGGTAGCGCTGCCCGGGAGCGTTGACCACCCCGAACGCGAGGCCGGTCGCCTGCAGCGCGGCGCCAAGCCACGACCAGGCGAAGCCGCTGTTGCCTTGCCGGCTGCTCCACGGCGCGAAGTGGTCCGAGCAGGACGCCGCCTGGAAGCCGGCCGCCTCGGCGGCGACCACGCTACGCAGCAGCGCGCTGGGGGCAAGCTGTTCGTGGGAGGCGTGGAAACCGATCACGGGACCGGCCCCGCGCTGGCTGCCCATAGGCTCCTCCGTTCGCGCCGGCGATGCCCGTGGGTATCCCGGGCCGGAAGGCGCCAAACGTCCGCGGCGGGAGACGCCGGCCTGAGCGGGCCGGCAGGGCGCTAACCCTCGATGTTGGACATGACGTGCTTGACGCGCGTGTAGTCCTCGAAGCCGTACAGCGACAGGTCCTTGCCGTAGCCGGAGTGCTTGAAGCCGCCGTGCGGCATCTCGGCGACCAGCGGGATGTGGGTGTTGATCCAGACGCAGCCGAAGTCGAGGCCCTTGGCCATCCGCATGGCGCGTCCGTGGTCCCTGGTCCAGACGCTGGCGGCCAGCCCGTACTCGACGTCGTTGGCCCAGGCGAGCGCCTTCTCCTCGTCGTCGAACCGCTGCACGGTGATGACCGGGCCGAACACCTCCTGCTGGACCATCTCGTCGGCCTGCTCGAGCCCGCTGACCACCGTCGGCTCGTGGAAGTAGCCGCCGCGCTCGACCCGGTGGCCGCCGGTGACGACCTCCGCGTGGCCGGGGGCGCGCTCGAGGAAACCCTGCACCCTGGCGAGCTGGTTGGCGTTGTTCAGCGGCCCGTACAGGATGTCCTCGTCGTCGGGCGCTCCGGTCCTGGTCTGCTTGGCCTGCTCGACCAGGGCCCCGAGGAAGTCGTCGTGCACCTGGGGGCCGGCGAGCACGCGGGTGGCGGCGGTGCAGTCCTGGCCGGCGTTGAAGTAGCCGGCGGCGGCGATCGCCTCGGCGGCGGCGGCCACGTCGGCGTCGTCGAAGACGATCACCGGCGCCTTGCCACCGAGTTCCAGGTGCACCCGCTTGAGGTCGTCGGCGGCGGCCCTCGCGACCTCCCGGCCGGCCCGGACGCTGCCGGTGATGCTGACCATCGCCGGGGTCTTGTGGGCGACCAGGGTGGCGCCGGTCTCGCGGTCGCCGCAGACGACGTTGATCACCCCTGGCGGCAGGAACTCGCTCATCAGCTCCGCCATCCACACGGTGGTCACCGGGGTGGTGTCGCTCGGCTTGAGCACCACGGCGTTGCCGGCGGCGATCGCCGGCGCCCACTTCCAGACCGCCATCATGAACGGGTAGTTCCAAGGGGTGACCTGGGCGCAGACCCCCACCGGCTCGCGCCGGATCATCGAGGTGTGCCCGGCCATGTACTCGCCGGCCGACAGCCCGTGCAGCATGCGGGCGGCGCCGGCGAAGAAGCGGATCTGGTCGAGGGCGGGCGGGACCTCCTCGTCCAGGGTGAGCTGGAACGGCTTGCCGGTGTTCTCGCACTCCAGCCGCACCAGCTCCTCGGCCCGCTCCTGCATCCGGTCGGCGATCCTGAGCAGGGCGAGGCTCCGCTCCGACGGGGTCGCCTCCCGCCACGCCTCGAAGCCGCGCGCCGCCGCCTGCATGGCCGCGTCGACGTCGGCCTGGCCGGAGAGGGGCGCCTCGGCGAAGCCCTCGCCGGTCGAGGGGTCGACCAGCGTGGAGCTGCGCCCGTCGGCCGCGTCCCGGTACTCGCCGCCGATGAAGTTCTGTAGCTTGCGAAGCGCCATCCCAGCTCCCTTGCTCGTTCGGCTGTCGGTCATCCCCGCTGGCGGCGGGCCAGCAGCGCGTTGGACACCGCGATGCTCACCCCGAAAAGGAAGATCAGCGTACCCATCACGTTCACCTGGGGCGGAACCCCGATGCGCGTGGCCCCGTACACCCAGATCGGGAACGTCTCGACCTGGCCGTTGACGAAGCTGGTGACCACGTAGTCGTCGATCGACAGCGCGAACGCCAGCAGCCCCCCGGCGACGATGCCCGGCGAGAGCAGCGGCAGGGTGATCTTGCGGAAGGTGGTCCACGGGTCGGCGCCGAGGTCCTGGGCGGCCTCCTCGAGGGCGGGGTCGAGGGTGAGCACCCGCGCCCGCACGGTGACGGCCACGAACGCCAGGCTGAAGGCGACGTGGGCGATGACGATCGTGACGAACCCGCGGGCGAACTGCACGGTGACGAACAGCGACAGCAGCGAGGCGCCCAGCACCAGCTCCGGCGCGGAGATGGCGCTGAAGATGACCAGGTCGTAGGCGCCCTTGCCGCGGAAGCGGTAGCGGCCGAGGGCCAAGCCGATCATCGTGCCGATCACCACGGTGATGATCGTGGAGATCACCGCGATGAGCAGCGAGTTGCGCAGGGCGGTGGAGAGCGCCGGGATGGAGAAGAGGTCCCGGTACCAGTTGAGGGTGAACCCCTGCCAGCGCAGGTTCAGCCGGCCCTTGGTGTCGTTGAACCCGAACAGGATCATCACCATGATCGGCAGGCTGAAGTACAGGATCAT
>DASYRU010000540.1:0-4279 GCA_036004165.1 Actinomycetota bacterium | reverse complement strand
GCCCGCGGCAGGCCACCGCGGGCGGGGCGAGCATACCCGCGGCCGTCATCTGCCGGCGCCCGCTGGCGTGGCCGGCCCGGGACCGCCGGGCGGCAGGTCGAGGACCGGCTGCCCGGCGAGGGCGGCCGCCATGTACTGGTGGAAGACCAGGGCGGGGAAGGTGCCGCCGTAGACCGGTCCACCGTCGAACAGCCCGGCCATCGGTACCTGCCGGATCGGGTCCCCGACCCAGACCGAGGTGGCCAGCTGTGGGGTGAAGCCGGTGAACCAGGCGTCGGCGAAGCCGGTCGTGGTGCCGGTCTTGCCGGCCAGGGGCCGGCCGATCGCGGCCCGGAACCCGGTGCCACCCGGCTCGACCACCCCGCGCAGGATGCCGGTCGCGGTGGCCGCCACGCCCGGGTCGAGGACCCGCTGGCAGGAGGGTCGGCCGTCGAGCAGCGCGCGGCCGGCCGGGTCGGTGATCCGGCTGATCGCCAGCGGCCGGCAGTGGACGCCGCGGTCGGCCAGGGTGGCGTAGGCGGAAGCGAGGTCCAGCGGCGTGGTGTTCTCGGTGCCGAGCACCAGCGAGCAGTAGTCCCGCAGCGGCGTGGTGATGCCCATGCGCCGTGCCGTCTGGATCGCGCTAGGCGTCCCGACCTGCACCATGAGCTGCGCGTAGTAGGCGTTCACGGATTCGGCGGTGGCCTGCCGCAGGTCGATGCGGCCGGCCGATGCCGCCTCGGCGTTGTGGACGGTGTAGCCGCCGGGGCACTCGGGCGCCCGCACCGTCGTCGGCGAGCTGGTGTCGAAGCTCGTGCTCGGCGAGATCCCCTGCTCGAGGGCGGCCACCAGGTAGAAGACCTTGAAGGAGGAGCCTGGCGGGAAGCCACCGCCGCCCTGCCCGGTGGCCAGGTTGATCTTGGACCGCGCGAAGTCGCGGCCGCCGACCACCGCCGCGATCTCGCCGGTCGCCGGGTCGAGGCTGACCAGGGCGCCACCCAGGCCGGTCCCGCCGAGTTGGTCGCGCACGGCCGCCTCGGCCAGCCGCTGGTCCCCCGGCCGCAGGGTGGTCCTGATCGACAGACCGCCCTGGTACACGGCCCGCCGCCTTGCGGCCGAACCGGCTCGGCCGAGGGTGGCGTCCAGCGCCGGGGAGCCGAGCAGCTGGCGCGTGACGTAGTCGACGAAGTAGGGGAAGCGGTCCGGCTCGAGACGGACCCGAGGTCGCAGCGGCTGCCGTTTGGCCGCCGCGACCGCGACGGGGCTGGCGAAGCCGGTCGCCGCCATCCGGTCGAGGACCAGGTTGCGCCGGGCCAGCGCCTGCTTGCCGGCGGTCGGCTTGAACCGCTCCGGGCTGGCGATGGTGCCGGCCAGCGATGCCGCCTCGGCGAGCGACAGCTCCCGGAGCGGCTTGGAGAAGTAGTGCTGGGCCGCGGTCGCGATCCCGTAGACCCCGTCGCCGAAGTAGACCTCGTTGAGGTAGTCGCCCAGGATCTGGTCCTTGGTCAGGCGCCGTTCCAGCTGCGCCGCGCCGAGCGCCTCAACGAGCTTGCGGTGCAAGCTCACCTGGTCGCCGGTCACCGCGTTCTTCACGTACTGCTGGGCGATCGTGCTGCCGCCCTCAAGGAACCCGCCGGCGCGCACGTCGGCGACCAGCGCCCGGACGATCCCGCGAGGGTCAAGCGCGCCGTGCTGGTAGAAGCGGGCGTCCTCCACCGCCAGGACCGCGTCGCGGACGCTCGGCGGGACGGCCGACAGCGGCACCACAGCGCGGTCCTGGGCGCCGTGGAGCACCGCAAGGACGGAGCCGTCCGCCGCGTAGATCACCGAGCTTGCCGGGGGCGGACGGAGCAGGCGGCCGAGCGTCGGCGTGCCGCCGACCCCGCGGGTCGCGGCCACGGCCAGCTGCGCCGCCGGCACCGCCAGCGGCAGCGCTACCAGGCCGACGACCAGGGCCGTGGCCAGCACGAGGGCGGCCAGTCGGACCCAGGGTCCCGATGGCAGGCCGACCTGGACGTGGACGACCACCACTGGCACCTCCTCGGACTATCGGCCGCCGGCCGCCGCGGCGGGACGGTCGGCGGCTTGCACCGCCGGCAGCTCGACCACGAACGAGCTGCCACCGGCGGGGCGACGCTCGGCCCAGATACGGCCGCCGTGCGCCTCGACCAGCTCGCGGCAGATCGCCAGGCCAAGGCCAGCGCCACCCTCGGCTCGCGACCTGGCGGCGTCGACCCGGTAGAAGCGGTCGAACACCCTTGGCAGCTCCTCGGCCGGGATCCCGGGCCCGCTGTCGTCGACGGTGAGGCGGGCACGCCGATCCTGGCGCTCGAGCGCGACCGTGACCGTCCCGCCGGCCGGGGTGTACTTCACCGCGTTGTCGAGCAGGTTGGCGAGGACCTCCCCCAACCGCTGACGGTCGCCGACCACCGCGGCCGGCTGACCGTGCAGCTCAAGCCGGATGCCCTTCGCGTCGGCCAGGCGTTGCAGGCGGTCCACGGCGACCGCCGCCACCTCCTCCAGCTCTACCGGGGCGCACAGCAGCGCCAGCCGCCCCTCGTCGCTGCGGACGAGGATGAGCAGGTTGTCGACCACCTGGGCCATGCGCTCGACCTCCTCCTCGACGCTCGCCAGCGTCTCGCGGGCGCCGGTGGACAGGTCCGCCTCGCGCAACCCGACCTCCAGCTCCGAGCGCATCACCGTCAGCGGCGTGCGCAGCTCGTGGGAGGCGTCGGCGACCAGGCGGTGCTGCTGGGCCACGCCGCCCTCGATGCGGGCGAGCATGCCGTTGAGGGTCGTGGCCAGCCGCGACAGCTCGTCCCGAGCGGGTGGGACGGCCACCCGCTCGTGCAGCCGCCCGCCGCCGATCCCCGCCGCCTGCCGGGTCATGCTGGCCACCGGGCGCATCGCCTTCCCTGCCAGCAGCAGGCCGCCGAGGGCCCCCAGCGCGAGCAGGACCGGCCCGGCCACCAGCAGCAGGAGGCCAAGGCGGTCGATGGAGCGGTCCACGCCGGCCAGGGAGGCGGCGGCCACCACCGCTTCCCCTCGCCGCCCCTTGACCGGCTCGCCGAGCACCCGCAGGCGCTGGCGCCCGTCGTCGACGGGGACGCTGGCCCGCACCCGGTGGCCGGCGGCGACCCGGCGCCGCTGGTCCGGCGAGAGTAGCGAGGACGCCGCCTGCTGGCCGCCGATCGCATCCAGCACCGTGCCGTCGGGAGCGAGCACCTGGGCCGCGAACCCGCCGCCGGCCACGCCGAGCAGCGCCGGGCTGTCGGCTCGGAGCTCCCCGGGAGCGCCCGCCTGCAGGCCGAGCTGGAGCTCGGCCACGACCAGGTCCAGCGACTCGTCCACGCCGGCTACCAGGTCGCTGCGAAGCCGCAGTAGCAGGAAGCTGGCGAGCACCGCCACGATCGCGGCCAGCACCGCCGTGTACCAGACGGTCAGGCGCCAGCGGATCGGCAGTCTCACGTCGGCTCCAGCGCGTAGCCGACACCGCGGACGGTCCGCAGCAGCGGCCGGCCGAATGGCAGCTCGAGCTTGCGGCGCAGGTACCCGATGTAGACGTCGACGACGTTGGACAGACCCTCGTAGTTGAAGTCCCAGACGTGCTCGAGGATCTGGGTGCGGGAGACCACCTCGCCGGGGTGGCGCATGAAGAACTCCAGCAGCGCGAACTCGCGCGCCGACAGCTCGACCTGCCGCCCGGCCCGCGCGACGGTGTGGGCGGCCGGGTCCAACCGAAGGTCGCCGGCGACCAGCACGGCCGGCCGTTCGCCCCCGCCGCGGCGTACCAGGGCGCGCAGCCGCGCCAGCAGCTCCCGGAACGCGAACGGCTTGACCAGGTAGTCGTCGGCGCCGACGTCGAGCCCGGCGACCCGGTCGGCGATGCCGTCGCGGGCGGTCAGCATCAGCACCGGCGCCCAGCGTCCGCCGGCCCGCATGCGCCGGCACACCTCGAACCCGTCGAGCCCGGGGAGCATGACGTCCAGCACGACGGCGTCGTAGCCGACCTCGGTGGCCAGGTGGAGGCCGTCGTCGCCGGTGGCGGCGACGTCGACCGCGTAGCCCTCCTGCTGGAGGCCGCGCCGGACGGCCCTTGCCAGCTTCACCTCGTCCTCGACCAGAAGTACCCGCACCACGTCATGGAACCCCGCGCCGGTCCGGGGCGCATTGCGGCTGGCCGGTATCACCAGCTACCGGCCAGCCGCAACCGCCGCGGTCACGAGCCCTTGACCAGCCCGATCACGTTGCCCTCCGGGTCCGCGAACTGGGCGAAGGTCACCATCTCGGGGATCTCGGT
>DASYRU010000539.1:0-6569 GCA_036004165.1 Actinomycetota bacterium | reverse complement strand
CTCCAGCGCCGCGGGGGCTAGGGCCAGCCGCTGGCCGCCCCAGGCCACCGCCTCCCTGGTGAGGTCGCGGTTGCCGGCCAGCGTGATCACCGCAAGGCCGCGGCGATCGGCTCCGGGCGCGGCGCCATCGTTGTCGGGCCGCTATGGTGTAGTCGGGTGGGAATCATCGCTGTGCCGCCGCTGGTTGCACGCTTCGTTGACACCTTCCGTGGAAGGTTGCCACACTACGCGACCACGCTCGGTCCAGACCCCTGAGGACGGGGCCTCTCTCGTGATCACCTTCGAATCCGTCACCAAGCGCTTCGCCGATGGCACGACGGCCGTCCACGACCTGGACCTGGAGATCTCGAAGGGCGAGGTCACCATCCTGGTCGGCCCCTCCGGCTGCGGTAAGACCACCACCCTGCGCATGATCAACCGGATGATCGAGGCCACCAGCGGGCGCATCGTGGTCGACGGCCAGGACGTCAGGCAGGTCGACCCGCCGCAGCTGCGGCGGGGCATCGGCTACGTCATCCAGCAGGTCGGCCTGTTCCCGCACCGCACCATCGCCCAGAACATCGCCACCGTGCCCGAGCTGAACGGCTGGGACAAGCGCCGCACCGAGGCCAGGGTGGCCGAGCTGCTGACCCTGGTGGGCCTGCCTGCCGAGGTCCTCGACCGCTACCCGCACCAGCTCTCCGGCGGCCAGCGCCAGCGGGTCGGGGTGGCACGGGCGCTGGCCGTCGACCCGCCGATCATGCTGATGGACGAGCCGTTCGGGGCGGTCGACCCGATCGTGCGCAGCCGCCTGCAGGACGAGTTCCTCCGGCTGCAGCAGGAGGTCCGCAAGACGATCGTCTTCGTCACCCACGACATCGACGAGGCGATCAAGATGGGGGACCGCATCGCGATCCTCCAGCAGGGCGGCGTCCTGGCCCAGTACGCGCCCCCAGACGAACTGCTCGCCAGGCCGGCCAGCGATTTCGTGGCCGACTTCCTCGGCGCCGAACGGGGCCTGAAGCGCCTGGCGCTGATCCCGGTGTCGGCGGTCAAGGCCGAGCCCGGCCCGACCGTCTCGCCGGACGACGAGGGCGAGCGGGCACGCGCGGTGGCCGAGGCGTTCGGCAGCGACTGGGTGGTGGTGGTCGGCGACCAGCGCAAGCTGCTCGGCTGGGCCCACGTCGGTGAGGCGCTGGAGCGGGGCCGCGTCGGCCAGGCCACGCTGCGGCCGTTCCTGCTCCAGGTCCACGCCGACGACTCGCTGCGGGCCGCCCTCAACGCCATGGTCCAGTCGCACACCGGGGTGGCGGTACGGGTCAGCGACGGCGACCGCTACGAGGGCCTGGTGACCCAGGAGCTGCTGACCAGGGAGATCACTTGACCGACGGCCCGCCGACGCTGCTCGCGGCCGAGCTGGTCCGCTGGTCCTGGATCGGTGACCACGCCGACGACATCCGCGACGCGCTCCTGCAGCACCTGGAGCTCACCGGGCTGTCGGTGCTGGCGGGCACGCTGCTGGCCTTCCCGATGGCGCTGACGGCGGTCCGCTGGCCCCGCCTGTACGCGCCGATCCTCGGCTTCACCGGGGCGCTGTTCACCATCCCCTCGATCGCCCTGTTCATCCTGCTGATCCCCTTCACCGGCCTGCAGATCTGGACCGCGCTGATCGGGCTCACCATCTACACGCTGCTGATCCTGGTCAGGAACATGGTCGAAGGCCTGCGGGGGGTCGACCGCGACGTCCGCGAGTCCGCGCAGGCGATGGGCTACACCCCCGCCCGCCAGCTGTTCCAGGTCGAGCTGCCGCTCGCCCTGCCGGTGATCATCGCCGGCCTGCGGATCGCCACCGTCACCACCATCGGCCTGGTCACCGTCACCGCGCTGATCGGCTGGGGCGGCCTCGGGCAGCTGTTCATCACCGGGTTCACCCTGGACTTCACCACCCCACTGGTCGTCGGCATCGTGCTGTCGGCCCTGCTGGCCTTCTCCGCCGACCTGCTGCTGGTCGGCCTGCAGCGCGGGCTCACCCCCTGGGCCCGGACCCGCGGGAGCTGACACGCGTGAACGTGCTCACCGACCTGATCCAATGGCTGACCGCACCCGAGCAGTGGAGCGGCCCGGATGGCATCCCGGCCCGCACCGTCCAGCACCTGTGGTACTCGCTGCTGGCCGCCGCGATCGCCATCGTGATCGCGCTGCCGATCGGGATCGGCGTCGGCCACGCCAGGCGCGGCGGCCTGCTGGCGATCAACCTCACCAACCTGGGCAGGGCGATCCCCTCCCTCGGCATCATCATCCTGGTCTTCACCCTGGTCGGCTACGGGGTCGTCCCGATCGAGGTGGCGCTGGTCGCGATCGCCGTTCCGCCGATCGTGACCAACAGCTTCATCGGCATGCGCTCGGTCGACCCGGAGGTGCGCGAGGCCGCCCAGGGCATGGGCATGACCGGCTGGCAGCTGCTCGGGCGGGTCGAGCTGCCGATCGCCATGCCACTGGTCATGGCCGGCATCCGCACCTCCACCGTGCAGGTGGTGGCGACCGCCACCCTGGCCGCCTACGTCGGCCTCGGCGGGCTCGGCCGCTACCTGTTCGACGGGCTTCCCCAGCGCGACCTCTCCCAGGTGCTCGGCGGGGCGGTGCTGGTCGCCGTCCTCTCCCTGCTCACCGAGCTGGTGCTCGGGCGCGTCCAGGCCCTGGTGGTCTCCAAGGGGCTCGCCCAGCAGAGCGCCGAGGCGGCCGTCGGCGCCAAGGTCCAGAAGGCCGCATAGTCCCGGGACGACTGGACGTCCCTCCCCCTAGAAAGGACGACCGTTCATGCGAAGGATTCGGCTCGGCAGCGCCGTCATGGCGGCCTGCCTGGCGCTCGCCCTGGCCGCCTGCGGCGGCGACGACGCCCTCGACAGCGGCAGCCAGCAGAACCAGCAGTCGAGCATCACGATCGGCTCGACCAACTTCTCCGAACAGCTCATCCTCGCCCAGATGTACGCGGCGGTGCTGGAGAAGGCCGGCGTCGACGTGCAGACCCGCCTGAACCTGGGCGCCAGGGAGGTCGTCTTCCCCGCCCTGGAGAAGGGCGACATCGACCTGCTGCCGGAGTACACCGGCGCGGCGCTGAGCTTCCTCGACCCGGAGGCCACCGCCGTCGAACCGCAGGAGGTGCTCACCGCGCTCCGCAGCAAGCTGGAGCCGAAGAGCCTGGTCGCGCTCGACCCGACCCCGGCCGAGGACAAGGACGCCTTCGCGGTCACCAAGGAGACCGCCGAAAAGTACAACCTGCAGAAGATCTCCGACCTCGAGCCGGTCGCCGGCCAGCTGGTGATCGGCGGTCCGCCGGAGCTGAAGACCCGTCCCGCCGGGCTGCCGGGGCTCAAGAAGCTCTACGGCATCGAGTTCAAGGAGTTCAAGGCGCTGGACGCCGGCGGCCCCCTGACCGTCTCCGCGCTCAAGAAGGGCGACATCGACGTGGCCAGGGTCTTCACCACCCAGGGCGTGATCGCCGAGGAGGGCTGGGTGGTCCTGCAGGAGGACAAGCTGCTGGAGCCGGCCCAGAACCTGATCCCGATCGGCCGCAAGGACGCCGTCACCGACCAGATCAGCCAGGCGCTGAACGCGCTGGCACCCAAGGTCACCAGCGAGGAGCTGACCAAGCTCAACGCCCAGGTCGACATCGAGAAGAAGGACCCCGAGACGGTGGCCCGCGACTGGCTGACCCAGCAGGGGCTCATCTGAGGGGGTCCGGGAGGCTCAAGGAGCGAAGCGATAGCCCCCCGGTCTATGCCTCCGCTGGAGCTCCGCTTCGTCTCCGGGCCCGACGTCGACGCGCTGGGCGTCGGCAGGGCCGAGATCCTGGCCGCGGTCGAGGACGCGGTCAGGGCCCAGGGGGAGGGGCGGGTCGTCCTCGAGCCGAGAGTGCACCTGGCGCCCCCCGACGGGGGCGCCGGGCACTTCAACGTGCTGCGCGGCCATCTCGGCCCGCAGCACGTCAGCGGCGTCAAGGTGGTCGGCGACTTCGTCGGCAACTGGCGCCTCGGCCTGCCCAGCGAGCTCGCCCTGGTGCTGCTGCTGGACCCCGACACCGGCGCGCCGCTCGGCATCGTCGACGGCACCCTGCTCACCAGGCCCGCACCGGCGCCCTGACCGGGCTCGGCACCCTGCTCCGCTATCGCTGAGCTGCGAATTCGTCCGCCGCGTGGCTGCTTTACTCGGCCCCCGGCGGAATGGCACACTTGCACGTCGTCGTACGCGCCGGCAGCGGTTCGGCCCTGCCCGGCTGAGGAATGGGATCAGATGCCTTCCAAGGGACGTGCGATGCAGGGCGCCCGCAGCCACCCCGCCGCGGGCAAGGGCGGCCAGAAGACCTTCCCGGTCGGCCGCGCCTGCCCCCAGTGTGGCGAGCCCCTGTCGCAGTACAACCCTGGCCCCAACTGCTGGAAGCACACCGTCGGCTACCCCTGGCGGGGGCCGACCGCACGGCCGAAGGCCTAGCCGACCCGCGTCCGCGCGCCGCTCGTCGGGCGGGTCGCGCCCGCGTAGCCGCGTGACCGCATCGGGTCGACCCGCACCAGCGCCCCGGTGTGCGGCGCGTGCACCATCAGCCCCTGGCCCACGTAGACGCCGACGTGGTGGATGGTGGCCGCCGCCGACGGGTCGGTGGCCCAGAACACCAGGTCGCCGGGGCGCAGCGCGCCGGGCCCGACCGGGGCGCCGGCCCACCACTGCTCGCGGGAGGTGCGGGGCAGGGCCACCCCGGCCCTGGCGTAGGCCCAGCGGACCAGCCCGGAGCAGTCGAACGACCCCGGCCCGGTCGCGCCCCAGCGGTACGGCCTGCCGACCTGGTCGAGGGCGGCCCGTACCGCCGCCGCGGCCGCCGCGGTCGGCGCCGGGACGTCGGCGAAGAGGCCGAACCCGAGGCCTTGCGAGCGGGCCGCGGCGGCCCGCAGCAGCGCCAGCCTGGCCGCCTCCTGGCGGGCCTGCTCGGCCTGGACCTGCGCTCGGACCTCGGCTCGTGCGGTGGCCAGCATCGCCCGGCGGTCGGCCAGCCGCGCTCCGATGGCGGCCTGGTGCGCGGCCAGCCGCTGCCGCAGGGCCAGCGCCTCCGCCTGGGTCGCCTCCAGCTCGGCGACGCGGACACCAACCTCGGCGGTGGCGGTGGCGATCAGCGCCAGCGCCCGCCGGTCCCGCTCCAGCACCCCAACGGCCACCCCCCTTGCCAGGGCCAGCTCGTGGCCGTCGCGGGCGCCGAGCAGCAGCCCGAGCGGCGCCAGCGGGCCGCGCGCGTACAGGTCGCGGACGTCGTCGGCGAAGGTGGCGTTGGCCGCCTGGAGGGCGGCATCGGCCTGTTCGAGGGCGGCCTGCTGCCGGTGGGCGGCCTGGATGACGACGTTCAGCCGGGCCTGGGCGGTCCCGTGGGCCTCGGCCAGCACCTCCACCTGGGTGTCGAGCCGGGCGACCTCGCGCGCGAGCCGCGCCGCCTCCGCCCGCGCCGCCGCGAGCCCGAGCCCGACCGACCGGGGGGAGCCGACCGACCGGGGGGGCAGCAAGCGCCCCCCCGGATCCCCCCCGGCCGGGCCCCCCCGGGCGGGAACCGTCGCCGCCGGGGCCGCGGCCGCCGGGGCCGCGGCCGCCGGGGCGGCGACCGCGAGCAGCGCGGCCAGTATGAGAGCGGCGCCGACGGGTCGCGGGCGAACGCTGCTGGCCATGCGACCCTTGTCGACCGGCTCAGGCCCCCCCTTGACCGGGCCGACGGCTTATCCTGGAAGGCCACGGCCAGCATGCAGGCAAGGGAGCCGCCACATGAGCCAATGGAGGGGCCCCGAGCGCCCCGCGGACGAGCAGCGAGCGACCCGGACCGACGAGCATCCGACGGTGCCGACCTGGACCCCGGCGCCGCCACCGGCCGGCCGCGGCAGGCTCGGTGCCGGGGTGGTCGCGGCGCTGATCGCCGCGTTGCTGCTGTTCGGCGGCGTCGGCCTGTACGCCGTCCGCCAGGGGGCCGTCACCGATGCCGGCGCATCCTCGCCTGAGGCGGCCGCCGCCGGCCTGCTGGCCGCGCTCGACCGCCAGGACCTCGACCAGGCCGGCAACTACCTGGGCGGCGAGGAACGCCTGCTGCTGGCGACCTACGGCAACCGCCTGCAGGCGCTGCTGGCCGGCCCGATCGCCGGCATGCAGGGCGGCGTCGACCTCTCCGCCAGCAACGTCCGCTTCCGCCGCGTCGCCGGTACCGGCGGCCCCGGTGTGGCCGTGGTCGAGCTGGCCGGCGGCACCATCGGCGGCCGCGACGCCCGCGGCGCCAAGCTGGAGCTGCCCGCCGAGGAGCTGAACCGGCGCCTGGCCGCGGAGACCAAGGGCGCCGTCGGCGCTTTCCGCGTGGTCACCGTCCAACAAGGCGACAGTTGGCAGGTCGCGCTGCTGGCAACCCTGGCCGAGTACGCCCGGCTGACCGGTCGCGGCGGGGAGCCCGACTGGGGCCTGCTGGCCGGCGGCGACCCTGCCACGCCGGGCGCGTCCTCGCCGGAGGCGGCCGTCCGCGACCTCGCCGGCGCCTTCGAGGCCGACCCGCAGCAGGCGTGGCGGCAGCTGGCCCC
>DASYRU010000538.1:0-12212 GCA_036004165.1 Actinomycetota bacterium | reverse complement strand
CGCCGCCTCCCACCCGGGCCTGCACGCCCAGCTGGCGCTGGTCGAGTGCGCCATCCAGGCCGGGGACGAGGCCGAGGCCGCCGGGCTGCTGGAGCGGGCCGCCGCCCGGCTCGACCGGCCCTTCGCCTACCGCTGGCGGGTGGAGCTGCGCCTGGCCGAGCTGGCCAGCCGCCTGGACCCGGCCGCCGCCGAGCGGCTGCTCGACCTGGCCGGCGCCTACGGGTCGGCCAAGTATCGGGCGCTGGGGCTGGCCCGGCTCGGCCGCCGGGAGGAGGCGGCGCGGGTCGCCGGCCCGGTCGGCTCCGACTACCTGCTCGCCCAGGTCGCACCCGCCCCGGCCGCCCGCGCCGCGCTGGACCGCATGGCCGCCGCGCTCCCGCCGGACCTCCGCCCCGGGTTCCTGGAACGCGGCCGCCTGGCCCGCGAGCTCGGAGGGAGCTGACGCCGGGCGGACCCCCGGCCGGTCAGCCGCGGCGGCCGACGCCCAGGACCAGCCTGGGACGCCAGGGCAGGGTCTCCCGCGGCAGGGCGGTGACGGCGGCGATCGCCTCGCGGCGCACCGCGGCCAGGTCGTCGATCAGGCCGGCCACGCCGATCATCGCCAGGCGGTAGTCGACGAAGGCGGCGGCACCCGGCCAGGGAGGTCGACCTCGACCCCGCCGACCTCCGGCCGCAGCCCCGCCCCGGCGAGCAGGGCGTGGATGGTGGCGGGGGAGCCGACCCGCTCGCCGAGCTCGTCGGCGACCGCGCCGGCGACCGTGCGGTCGGCGCCGGCGCGCCGTTCGACCGCCTCGAGCACGGCCAGCTTGGGGGCGTACGGGCATCGTGGCGGGTCCGTCGCAGCCGGGTTGCAGGCCGCCAGCCGCGGTCAGGCCCCCTCGTCCTCGGTCGGCTTCTGCATGTACCACTCCTGGTAGGAGGAGCAGCGGCCGGAGGCGTCGAAGCGCAGCAGGAACAGGTTGTCGTACTCGTCGGCAACCGTACCGTTGGTGTCGAAGTAGCGGCTGTAGCCGTGGGCGACCGCCTGGTCGCCGGCGACCAGCACCGGCTGGTAGTGCGCCTCGTAGGTGCCCGGCTCGTCGCGGTCCTCCAGCCAGGAGGCGACGATCGCCTCGCGGCCCCGTACCGGCTCGTCGAACGGGTTGTAGGCGTAGACGGCGTCCTGGCTGAACAGCGCGCCGACCTCGTCCGGGTCGTAGCTGCCCCAGGCCCTCACGTAACCGTCAAGCCACTCGGCGACCGTCCGCTCGTCCACGGGTCCTCCCCTCGTCGTGCCTGCTGGGCCGGCCGAGCCTACCGTCCCGGGCGGTTGCCCGGGGCCTGCCGGCAGGGGAACACTGGGTCGATGGAGCAGCGCCCGACCCCCAACCGGCTGGCCGGCGAGACCAGCCCGTACCTGTTGCAGCACGCCTGGAACCCGGTCGACTGGTACCCGTGGGGGCCGGAGGCCCTGGGGCGGGCCCGCGCCGAGGACAAGCCGATCCTGCTGTCGGTCGGCTACGCCGCCTGCCACTGGTGCCACGTGATGGCGCACGAGTCGTTCGAGGACGCCGAGACGGCCGCGCTCATGAACCGGCAGTTCGTCTGCGTCAAGGTCGACCGCGAGGAACGGCCCGACCTCGACGGCATCTACATGGACGCGGTCCAGGCGATGACCGGGCAGGGCGGCTGGCCGATGACGGTGTTCCTGACCCCGGAGGGCGCACCGTTCTACGCCGGGACCTACTTCCCCAAGCTGGACCGGCCGGGCCTGCCGAGCTTCCAGCGGGTGCTGTCGGCGGTCGCCGACGCCTGGGCGCAGCGTCGCGAGGACGCCCTCCGCCAGGGCGCCCAGCTGATCGAGCTGATTGGGGGGCGGCAGGCCACCCTGCCCGGCGCCGGCGGCGACGGCCAGCCCGACGAGGCGGTGCTGCGGGAGGCGTTCGAGGGGCTGCGGCGGTCCTTCGACGCCACCTGGGGCGGCTTCGGCCCGGCGCCGAAGTTCCCCCAGCCGATGACCCTGGAGCTGCTGCTCCGCCTCCAGCGCCGCGGCTTCGACGGCGCGCTCGACATGGCCACGTTGACGCTCGACCGGATGGCCGCCGGGGGCATCTTCGACCGGCTCGGCGGCGGCTTCCACCGCTACGCCACCGACGCGCGCTGGCTGGTGCCCCACTTCGAGAAGATGCTGTACGACAACGCCCAGCTGGTGCGCTTGTACACCCACGCCTGGCAGCTCACCGGCTTCTCCCGCTACCGGCGGATCGCCAGCAGGACGGCGGACTACCTGCTGCGCGAGCTGCGCCACCCGGCCGGCGGCTTCTTCTCCTCCCAGGACGCCGACTCCGAAGGCGTGGAGGGCAGGTTCTTCGTCTGGTCCTACGACGAGCTGGTCGCCGTCGGCGGGGAGCCGGTCGCCCGCTGGCTGGCAGCCACCCCGCAGGGCAACTGGGAGCACACCAACGTCCTGTGGACGCCGTACTCGGCCGAGGCGGTCGCCAAGGAGGCCGGCCTGTCGGTGGAGGACTTCGAGCGGGAGATCCTGGCCGCCCGCCCCCGGTTGTTCGAGGCGCGCGAGGGCCGCGTCCACCCTGCCACCGACGACAAGGTGCTGGCCGCCTGGAACGGCCTGGCCATCACCGCCCTGGCCGAGGCGGGGCGGACCTTCGGCGAGCGCCGCTACCTCGACGCCGCCGTCGCCGCGGCCGAGTTCGTCCTCGGCGAGCTCAGGGACGACCGCGGCCGGCTGCTGCGCTCGTGGCGGGACGGGCGCCGCGGCGGCCCCGGCTACCTGGACGACCACGCCTGCATGGCCGACGCCTGCCTGACCCTCTACGAGACCACCTTCGACCTGCGCTGGCTGCGCCAGGCCAAGCGGCTGGCTGAGGCGACCGTCGAGCTGTTCGCCGACCCCGACGGAGGCTTCTACCAGACCGGGGCGGACGCCGAGGAGCTGGTGGTCCGCCCCCGCGAGCTGTTCGACAACGCCGTCCCCTCCGGCTCGTCGGTCGCGGCCGACGTGCTCCAGCGGCTCGGCCGGCTCACCGGCAACGAGGACTGGGAGCGGGTCGGCCTGGCCGCGGTGCAGCCGGTGCTCGGCGTGCTGGGGCGGGCCCCAACCGGCTTCGGCCACGCGCTGGGGGCGATCGACTTCGCGCTGGCCCGGGTCCGGGAGATCGCCGTCGTCGGCCAGCCGGGGGCCGACGACACCAGCGCCCTGCTGGCCCAGGTCTGGCGCACCTACCAGCCGAACCGGGTGGTCGCCTCGGCGGCTCCCGACGACGCCGCGGCGCAGCGGGAGGTTCCCCTGCTGGCCGAACGGACGGCGCGCGGCGGCCGCGCCACCGCCTACGTCTGCGAGCACTTCGTCTGCCAGCAGCCCGTCACCGAACCGGGCGAGCTGGCCGCCCAGCTCGCCTGAGCGGCCCGCGTTGCCACAAAGCTGGGCAAGCAGACCATAATGGGGCGCCGGCGACCGCCCGGCTTGGTCGTCCCCCCCAGTCCCCGGGGGACCTCACCGCGAGGCTCGGGTGAACACGGACAACCGCTCGTTGCTCGTGGCGGCGCTGGTCACCTCTGCCGTCGCGCTGCTGGACGCGCTGGTCGCCGGGCCCACGATCCTGATCGGCCTGCTGATCGTCGGGCCGCTGCTCGCCGCGGTCAACCTGGACGGCTGGCGGACCGCCCTGGTGGCGGTCTACGCGCTGGCGCTGGCCATCCTGCTCGGGCTGGCCGACGGCATCTTCGGCACCGTCGACCACCTCGTCGGTTGCCTGGTGGTGGCCACCGGAGGGGTGTTCTGCGTGGTGATCGGCGAACGGCGCAGCGAACGCGAGCAGACGCTGCTGCGGGTCACCCGGGTCGCGGAGGTCGCCCAGCGGGCGATCCTGCGGCCCGTCCCCGCCCGGGTCGGCCGGGTGGCGTTCGCCGTCCGCTACCTGTCGGCCGCCGAGGAGGCGGTGGTCGGCGGCGACTTCTACGACGTGGCCGTCACCCCGCGGGGCGTCCGGCTGGTGGTCGGGGACGTCAAGGGCAAGGGTCTCGAGGCGGTGCAGCTCGCCGCCACCGTCCTCGGCAGCTTCCGGCAGGCCGCCTTCACCAGCCCGGACCTGGTCGACCTGGCCGCCGAGCTGGACCGGAGCACCAGCAGGCAGCTGGGCGAGGAGGACTTCGTCACGGCGGTGCTCGCCGAGTTCGGCCCCCGCGGCGAGCTGCGGCTGGTCAACTGCGGGCACCCGCCGCCGCTGCTGTTCCGCGGCGGCGCCGCCTGGCCGCTGACCGGCCGCGGGCCGACCACCCCGCTCGGCCTTGAGCCCGTCCCCGTCCTCGAGCAGGTCGAGCTGGTCCCGGCCGACCGCCTGCTGCTCTACACCGACGGCCTGGTCGAGGCGCGCGACGGCCAGGGGCGGCCGTTCGCGCTGAGCGACCGGGCGGCGGCGCTGCTGACCGGGCCGTCGCTCGACGATGCCCTCGACCGGCTGGTCGCCGACGTCCTCGCGCACGCGGGCGGTCAGCTGGACGACGACATGGCCCTGGTCCTCGCCCAGCCCCGCCGCCAGATGCTGCGCCGGGCCGCCTGACCAGCGCGCCGGTTTCCGGACGTTGGTGCGCGGGCAGCGTGGCGGAGGGAGGTGCGTTGGGATGCCCGACGAAGAGACCGAGGCGCAGCGGCTCGACCGTGAGTTGATGGAGCTGCTCCAGGAGCTCCGGGTGGTGCTCCCCGGCGTCCAGGTGCTGCTCGCATTCCTGCTCACCGCCCCCTTCAACCAGCGCTTCGCCGAGCTGGCCCCGCGCCTCAAGGAGGCCTACTTCGCCGCCATCGCCTGCGCCACCGTGGCCACGGTGCTGCTGATCGCCCCCTCGGCCCACCACCGCCTGCGATGGCGCGAACGCGAGAAGGAGCGGCTGCTGCGGATCGCCAACCGCACCACCCTCTGGGGGACCGTGTTCCTGGCGGCGGCGATCGTGCTGGCCGTCTACGTGGTGACCTCCGTGCTCTTCCAGGGCAGGGTCGCGCTGCTGGCAGCCGCCGTCGCCGCCGTGCTGTTCGGCTGGTTCTGGTACGCGCTGCCGCTGCTCGGCCGGTTCTCTGCGGACCGCTCGGTCTAACCTGCCTTTCAGGGAGGTTCAGGGTCTGTTCAGCGGACTCCTGGCACGCTTCGACCCACGCAGCACCGCACCGGGCGGTCTCGGGCTGCAGCGAAGGGAGCCAGCGACGATGGATCGCAAGACCAGATGGATCGTCGGCACGGGGCTGGCGGTCGCCCTGGTCGGTGGCGGCACCGGCATGGCCCTGGCGACCGGCGGCGACCACGAGACGCCGATCACCGGCGAGGCGCTCGGCAAGGCCAGCGCCGCCGCGCTCGCCTCCACCGGCGGCGGCCGCGTCACCGGCACGGAGGTCGGCGACGAGGAAGGCTACTACGAGGTCGAGGTCACCCTCTCCGGTGGCGGCCAGGTCGACGTGCACCTGGACCGCGCCTTCAACGTCCTCGACACCGCGGCCGACAAGGACGGCAGGGACGACCAGGACGGATCCAGCGACCGCTGAGCCCACCACCGGGTCCAGCGCGTCGCGGGCGGCGACCTGGAGCCGCACCCGATGGGCGACGGCGGTAGGGGCTGGTTGGATGGTGGCGGTGCTGGCGCTGCTGCCCGGCTGCGGAGCGGGACCGGACCAGGGGCGAGCGTCGTCGCGGGACGGTCCGCAAGCAGTCGCTCCCGCGCCGACGTCGGCCTCGGGAGGATCTGTCGCATCGACGACCGGGAAGCCAGGAGCAACGACGGCGGTGGCCGACCGCCTGCCGGGGATGCCGCCGCCGCTGGACCCGACCAACCTCTATGCCGCCGATGGGCCCGGCCGGCTCAGTCGGGTGGTTCGTGCCTTCCGCCCACTGGTCTACGTCCCCAACTCGGAGAGCTCCAGCGTGGACGTGATCGACCCGGAGACCTTCAGGATCGTCAGGCACTTCGCGGTCGGTCGTCAGCCGCAGCACGTCACGCCGTCGTGGGACCTGCGGCGGCTGTGGGTCGGCAACGGGCAGGGCAACAGCCTGACCCCGATCGACCCGCGCACCGGCGCACCAGGGGTGCCGGTGCGGGTCGAGGATCCCTACAACCTGTACTTCACCCCCGACGGCCGCTTCGCGATCGTGGTCGCCGAGCGGCTGCGGCGGCTGGACTTCCGCGACCCGCACACCATGAAGCTGCGCCAGGTCCTGCCGGTGCCCTGCCAGGGTGTCAACCACATGGACTTCAGTGCCAGCGGGCGCTACGCGGTCGTGAGCTGCGAGTTCAGTGGCATGCTGCTGGAGATGGACGTCGCCCGCCGGCGGATCGTCGGCACCCTGCGGCTGCGTCGAGGCTCGATGCCGCAGGACGTGAAGCTGTCGCCGGACGGCCGCTTCTTCTACGTGGCCGACATGGCCGCGGGCGGCGTCTGGCTGGTGGATGGCGGCAAGCTGGCGCTCGACGGGTTCGTCCACACCGGCGCCGGCGCCCACGGCCTGTACGCCAGCCGCGACGCGCGCTACCTGTACGTGTCCAACCGCGGCGAGGGTTCGGTCTCGCTGCTGTCGTTTCGGACCCGCAAGCTGGCGCGGACCTGGCGGCTGCCTGGCGGCGGCAGCCCCGACATGGGCGGGGTCTCGGCCGACGGCAAGGTGCTGTGGCTGTCCGGCCGCTACCACGCCGAGGTGTACGCGATCGACACCTCCAGCGGCCGGTTGCTCGCCCGCATCCCAGTCGGCCGAGGCCCGCATGGGCTGTGCGTCTACCCGCAGCCCGGCCGCTACTCCCTCGGCCACACCGGAGTCTTCCGCTGACGACCTGATGGTGAGGCTACCTGTTCGCGCAGGCGGCGGTAGGTGGCGCTGGCGGTGATGACGATCGACAACCATGCTGCTCCCAGCGCGTAGCCGCCAAGCACATCCGACAGCCAGTGCACACCCAGGTACAGGCGGGAGAACCCGACGAGCACGGCGATCAGCGCGGCAGCGGTCCAGGCGGCCACCCGCTGACCCCACCGTGACGCGGCGCGACCGGCCAGATAGGCGAGCGCTCCGTAGGTGGCGACAGCCTGGGCGCTGTGGCCGGAGGGGAAGGCTGAGCTGTCGACCAGCGCCAGCACGCCGCCGATCTCGGGGCGGCCCCGGCCGACGAGCAGTTTGACCAGGGCCACCAGCAGGCTGGCGCCGGCCGCCGCGACCACCAGCAACGCGGCCGCCTCGGCCCGTCGGGTTCGGATCACCAGGAGCAGGGCCGTCGCCGCGACCAGCGAGCCGACAACGCGAAGGCTGCCGAGCTCGGTGGCCGCCCGCATGGCGGCGGTGAGCCAGGCGACACGGTGGTCGGCCAGCCAGGAAGCCACCGGGCTGTCGAGGGCCGCCAGCTCGTTGCCCTTGATGACGTCCTCGGTGATGCCGCCGAACAGCCAGCCGAAGCCGACCACCGCCGCCAGCCCCGCGGTCAACGACAGCCCCAGTGCGCCTCGGGGGCTGAATCGGCGGGCAAGAAAATCGAGCTGGGTGGTGTAGCGGCGGCGCAGCGCCAGCACCGCGGGCCGTTCCAGCTGCCGGGCGAGCAGGGCGCGGACCCGCTCGGGGTGGCGGGCGACCCAGCGGGCGGCGGCCAGTACCCCGCCGACCAGCACCAGCAGCACCAGCAGGACAAGGCTGGCCCGGCCGGCCAGGGCGGCCACCCGCTCGTAGGAGCGGCCGGCAAGGTAGCCGAGCAGCACGAACCCGGGTGCCCAGATGAGTCCGCCGGCCACCGTGTAGACGAGAAAGGTCCGATACGGCATGCGGGCCATGCCGGCGGCCGCGGGCATCAACGCCCGCAGCAGCCCGACGAAGCGGCCGAAGAAGATCGCCTGCCCGCCCCGGGCGGCCAGCGCCGCCTCGACCCGATCCCAGCGCGCCGGCCCCAAGCGGCGGCCGATCGCGCTGGTGCGCAGCGCCGGACCCAGGCGACGGCCGGTCTCGTAGCCCAGCAGGTAGCCGGCCACCGCGGCCACCGCGGCGACGGCGACCATGCCGGCCAGGCTGACCCGACCCTGGTAGGCCAGGAACCCGCCCAGCAGCAGCGCCAGCTCCCCGGGCAGGACCAGCCCCACGAACACCGCCTCGGCGGTCGCCAGCAGCCCTACCACCAGGTACGCCCAAGGAGAGCTGAGCCGCGCGACGGTATCGATCAGGCCGGCCACGGTTCAGCTAGCCGGGTGCCGGGCCGGCTCGACCGCCAGCATGGCCCTCAGTGGCACCAAGGACGCCGGCAGGAGCAGCAGGGCGACCATCAGGATCCGCATCAGTTCTGCCACCGCATCCCTCTCCAGAGGAGGGTACAGACAGTGCCGCCACGCTGGAGGACTCCACCAACCGCGTCCTCCAGAACGCTCATCCGCGTCTCATCATCGCGTGGGTCTACTGGTCACGACGTCGGCGCTGCTGGAGGGAGTGCCAGTGCGGATGCTGGTGGTCGAGGACGAGGCGCGGATGGCCGGTGTCCTACGGCGAGGCCTGCAGGAGGAAGGCTTCGCCGTGGACGTGGCGACGAGTGGCGAGGACGCCGTGTGGTACGCGCGTGAGAACGACTACGACGCGATCGTCTTGGACCTCATCCTGCCCGGCATGGACGGGTTTGGGGTCCTGGAGGATCTGCGCACGGCCGGCCGGTGGGCTCCGGTGCTGCTGCTGACAGCCCGCGACGGCGTCGCGGACCGGGTCCGGGGGCTGGATCTCGGCGCCGACGACTACCTCATCAAGCCCTTCGCGTTCGCGGAGCTGCTGGCCAGGCTGCGAGCCCTGCTGCGCCGAGGCGCGCGGGAACGACCGGCGATCCTTTCGGTGGGCGACCTCACCCTGGATCCAGCCCGCCGGGCGGTGCGCCGAGGAGGCACGCCGATCGCGCTGACCGCCAAGGAGTTCGCCCTGCTGGAGTGCTTCATGCGGCAACCGGAACGGGTGCTGTCCAAGACCGACCTGGTCGAGCACGTGTGGGACTTCGCCTTCGACGGCGATTCCAACGTGGTCGAGGTGTACGTGGGGTACCTGCGACAGAAGATCGATCGGCCCTTCGGGCGACGCTCCCTGGAGACACTGCGCGGGGCCGGCTACCGGTTGCGGGACGACCGTGCTCACACGGGCCCCCCTTAGGCTCCGGCTCACCCTGGCCTTCGCCCTCTGCATGGCCACGGTGCTGTTGGCGTTGGGCGGATTCCTCTACGTGCAGCTGGGCGCTGAGCTGCTTGGCGGGATCGACCTGGAGTTGCGGTCCCGCGGCGGCGTCATCGTCTCTGCGCTGGGTGAGCGGGGACCGGTCCCGATCGACGCCGGACGCAAGCTGATCGATCCCGACGAAGCCTTCGCGCAGATCCTCGACCCCGCCGGAGGCATCGTGGAGGCGACACCGGCGGTGGCGGCCACGCCGATGCTGCCTGCATCGGTGGTGCGCTCGATCTCGGGGCCGACGTTTCTCACACGCCAGGTGAGCGGCGTGGATGACCCGGCACGCCTGCTCGCCGTTCCGGCGGGAGCACCGGGACACCGGGTGGTGGTCGTGGTCGGCGCCACCCTGGGAGACCGCTCGGATGCCCTTGGGCGTCTGCTGCTCCTGCTGGCCATCGGGGGACCCGTGGCGCTAACCCTCTCCTCGGTGGCGGGGTGGGCGGTCGCCGGCGCGGCGCTCCGGCCGGTCGAGCGGATCCGGGTCGAGGCGGCGGCCATCTCCGAGTCCGAACCCGACCGGCGGCTTCCCGTGCCGGACACCGGCGATGAGCTGGCTCGGCTGGCGGACACCCTGAACGCCATGCTCGGCCGCCTCCAGGAAGCGCTGGAACGGGAGCAACGCTTCGTCGACGAAGCCAGCCACGAGCTGCGGACCCCGTTGGCCGTCCTGAAGGCCGAACTCGACCTGGCACGGGCCCGCCCCCGAAGCCCGGCAGAGCTCCAGGCAACCGTGGAGACCGCCGCCGTAGAGACCGACCGGCTCGTCCAGCTCGCCGAGGACCTGCTGGTCCTCGCCCGGACACGACGAGGGCGCCTCCCGCTGCGGCGGGTCTCGGTCTCGCTCCGACAGCTGCTGGTGGAAGCCGCCGCTCCGTTCGAGGCTCGAGCCAGGGCGGTGGGGACGAGGATCACGGTGGTGGCACGTGACGAGCAGGTTCGCCTCGACCCCCTCCGGATCCGCCAAGCCATGCACAACCTGCTGGACAACGCCATCCGCCACGGCAGCGGCAGTGAGCCGATCGTGGTGAGCGCGCAACAAGAAGATGGCGAGCTGCGGATCGCGGTCGAGGACGGCGGGCCCGGCTTCCCGCCCACCCTCCTCGATCGGGCGTTCGAGCCGTTCTCGCGGACCTCACACTCGGCCGACGGCGAGCCCAGCGGGCTTGGACTCGCCATCGTCAGGGCAGTGGCCGAGGCGCACGGCGGACATGCCACCGCAGCCAACTCCAGCACAGGTGGCGCCCGCGTCACCCTCGTCATCAAGGCCTGACCGGTCTCAGCCTGCTCTTAGGTCCGGTGTGTTCCGATCGTGTCGACCGAGCGGTGAGGAAACGCAAGCACGGGAGGCGAGAAGACATGATCGGACACGTTGGCCGAGCCGTGGGAGCGGTAGCCCTGGCGATCGCCGCGGCGTGGGTCGTTCCATCATCCGCGATCGCGGGTTCCTCATGCCGCCTGCCCAGGTTCGGCCCCGGCCGGGACTACCGCCCGCACATCGAGCCGGCGAACTTCAGCCCCAACGTCACCAACGAGCTGTTTCCCCTCACGCCAGGAAAGGTCCTCGTCTACACCGGCATCAAAGATGGGAAGAAGGCGATGGACCTGGTCGTCCCCACCTTCAGGACCAGAGTGATCGATGGGGTGACCACGCGCGTGGTGGAGGACCGGGGCTACGAGGGCGACCTCCTGGCAGAGCGCACCAGCGACTACTACGCGCAGGACCGCTGCGGCAACGTCTGGTACTTCGGCGAGGACACGGCCGAGCTGGACCGCCGCGGCAACGTCGTCAGCACCGAGGGCTCGTTCCACGCCGGGGTCGACGGCGCCCAGCCCGGCGTGTTCATGCAGGCCCACCCGCAGGTCGGCCGCAGGTTCCGCCAGGAGTGGTACCAGGGCCACGCCGAGGACGTGTTCAGGGTGATCAGCCGCTCCTCGCCGGTCACCGTGCCCTTCGGCTCCTTCCGCCACGCCCTGCGAACCGAGGAGAACACTGCCCTGGAGCCGGGCGCGCTCGACAACAAGTACTACGTCAGGGGCATCGGAGAGGTCGCCGAGGTGGCGGTCAAGGGCCCGCGGGAGGAGTTCAAGCTCGTCGAGATCATCTCCTGACGAAGGAGAGAGCGTGGTGCACCGCCGGGAAGGACCCGCCCGACCAGCCGCGATGCTGCTGACGGTCCTGCTGACGGCGCTCGTGGCCAGCGCGTGCACCGGCACCAGCGGCACACGCGCGACCACCTCGAGCCCCAAGACGATCCCGCAGCCGCCACTGGGCAGCCTGAGCAAGCTCACCCGTCGCAGGCTCGCGCCGGACAAGCAACGGATCGATCTGGTCGCGCCGTCGTTCTCGCATCCGACCGAGGTCACCAACCCGCTCTTCCCGATCGGTCATCTCGACGCTGTCATCCTCGGCGAGGTCGCCGGTCGGCCGCTGAGGATCGAGACCACGCTCCTGCCCGAGACCAAGACCGTCGAGTGGAGCGGCCAACGGGTGCAGGCGCTCCAGTCCCAGTTCTGCGCCCGCTCCAAGGACTGGAACGCGGCGGCGCCCACCGTCAGGAGCATGACCAGCGCCTGGAACACCTTCCAGGCGGGCGAGGTACCAAAGCGGCTCGGCGTCCAGATGCGCGAAGCCCTCCACGCACTGGTCGCGGCGGTCGGCGGACGCAACCGCCGGGAGGGTGCTCAGGCGGCCCTCGACGTCGCCAACGCCAGTCTCGACCTCCAGCTGCGCTACCGGCCTCCGGTGGAGGTCAACCTGAGCCGCTTCGAGCTCTGGACCCGTCGGCTGCTGGTGGACGCGGCGGCCAGGAACGCCGCAGCGGTCCACGGCGATGTCACCACCCTGGCCTGGATCCGAGACCGCATCGTGCTCGACGACGCCGATCGAAACGGCATCGACGACCAGCTCCGCTACCTCAGGTCCGTCGCCGACGCCCGAGAGTTCGAGATTGCGATGGTCCAGGCGGCCCGGCTCCGCGAAACCCTCGAGGGACTCAATGTGACACCCTG
>DASYRU010000537.1:0-5881 GCA_036004165.1 Actinomycetota bacterium | reverse complement strand
TCGCCTCCACCCCGACCTACGCGCTGCGCCTCGCCCAGGAGGCCGGCAAGCTCGGCGTCGACCTGGCCGCCAGCCCGGTCAGCCGGCTGATCCTCTCCGGCGAGCCCGCCGGCTCGATCCCGCAGACCAAGGCGCTGATCGAGCGGCTCTGGGGCGCGAAGGCCGGCGACACCGCCGGCATGACGGAGATCGGCACGATCATGGTCTTCGAGTGCGCCGAGCAGCCGGGCGGCACCCACATCATCGAGGACCACTTCATCGAGGAGGTGATCGACCCGCTCACGCTGCGCCCGGTCGGCTACGGCGAGCAGGGGGAGCGGGTGGTGACCTCCTTCGGCAGGGGGATCATCCCGCTGCTGCGCTACCGCACCGCCGACCTGGTCTGCAAGGTGCCGTCCTCGCGCTGCAGCTGCGGTCGCGGCTTCGACCTGTACGACGGCGGCATCCTCGGCCGGGTCGACGACATGAAGCTGGTCAGGGGCACCAACGTCTACCCGCGGGCGGTCGAGGCGATCGTGCGGGAGTTCCCCGGCATCGAGGAGTTCCAGCTCCGCCTCACCAGGGAGGACGTGTTCGACCGCATCACCCTGCGGGCCGAGCCCGCCGCCGGCGTCGACGAGGCGGCCTGGGCGGAGATGGCGGAGCGGCTCGCCAAGGCGCTGGCCGAGGCGCACGAGGGCCTCCGCTTCGAGGTCGAGCGGGCCGCCCCCGGCGAGCTGCCCCGCTTCGAGCTGAAGGCACGCCGCACCGTCGACCTGCGCGACAAGCCGATCGGAGGCTGACCGTGAGCGCCACCACCGACCTGCTCGGCCGGCCCACCACCCCGGTCGAGGACGAGCTGCTGGAGCTGTACCGCCGCTGCAAGGCGCTGCTGGGACGCGACGACCTGCCACCCTGCGCGCAGGCGGGGGTCCGCGCCGCCACCGTCGGACTCTGGAACGTGGTCAACGACCTGGCGCTCGAACACGAACAGCTGCTGGACCTGGGCGCCTAGCATGCCGGTCTCGGAGCGGAACTCAAGGCTGGTCTACGACGCGCTGGTCGCGACCGGGGTCGAGGTGGTCAGCGCGCTGCCGGAGACCTGGCTGGTCCACCTGATCCGGCTGGCCGAGGACGACCCGGCGATGATCCTGGTGCGGCTGGCCAAGGAGGAGGAGGGGGTGGGCATCTCGGCCGGCGCCCACCTGGCCGGCCGCAGGTCGGCCATGCTGATGCAGAACCACGGCCTGCTGCAGGCCGTCAACGGCATCGTCTCGCTCGCCCAGCTCTACAAGATCCCGCTGCTGATGCTGATCAGCGACCGCGGCCACCTGGGCGAGCCGGACCCCTGGCAGACCCAGGGCGGCAAGGCGACCAGGCCGGTGCTGGACGCGCTCGGGATCGTCACCGACGAGCTGCGCGACCCGGCGACCGTCCGGCACCAGGTGACCAGGGGCATGACCGTGGCCGAATCGTCGCTGTCGCCGGTGGCGCTGCTGCTGACCCGCGACCTGATGTGGGAGGCGTCCGGCTGAGATGCGACGGATCGACTGCCTGCGGGCGATCTACGACGAGCTGTCCGACTGCGCGGTGGTGACGATCATGGGGGCGGTCGCCGCCGAGCTGTACTCCCTCGGGCACCGGCCGAACTTCTTCTACCTCGAGCACGCGATGGGGCTGGCGTCCTCGATGGGGCTGGGGATCGCCCTGGCCCAGCCGCGGCGGAAGGTGGTGGTGCTGGACGGCGACGGGTCGGTGCTCATGAACCTCGGCGGGCTGACCACCCTGGCCCGCTACGCCCCGGGCAACCTGGCCCACATCGTGTTCGACAACCAGAGCCTGCTCAGCGTCGGCGGCTTCCCGACCGCCACCGCCACCGGCTCCGACCTGGCGGGGATCGCCGCAGCGGCCGGCATCCGCAACGCCCGCACCGTCGGCACGCTGGAGGAGTTCACCCCGGCCGCGGTCGAGGCGATCGACGGGCCCGAGCTGGCCTGCGTGGTCGCCAAGGTCGAGGCGGTCGGCCCCAGGAGCTTCCACATGGACCTGCACCTGCTCGAGAACCGCTTCGAGTTCCAGCGCGCCCTGCGACCCGATGGAGGCAGCAAGCCATGACCGACGCCGTCAAGGCCCTGGCGGCCGCGCTCGCCGCCGGCGAGGTCGAGGTGATCGACCTCACCCAGCCGCTCTCGGAGGACACCCCGATCCTGCGGCTGCCGGAGCCGTTCGCCAACACCCCCCGCTGGAGGCTGCGGGAGCTCAGCCGCTACGACGAGCGCGGTCCGGCCTGGTACTGGAACGCGTTCGAGGGCGGCGAGCACACCGGCACCCACCTGGACGCCCCCATCCACTGGGTGACCGGGCAGCAGCTGGACGACGTCGCCCAGATCCCACCGCGCCGCCTGGTCGGCCCCGCGGTGGTGCTCGACAAGTCCGCCGAGGTGGCCAAGGACCCCGACTACCTGCTGCGCATCGAGGACGTGGCGGCGTTCGAGGCCGAGCACGGGCAGCTCCCCGAGGGCGGCTGGCTGCTGTACCGGACCGGCTGGGACGCGCGCGCCCACGACCAGACCGCCTTCCTCAACGCCGACGACGCCGGCCCGCACACCCCGGGGATCGCCGCCGACTGCGCCCGCTGGCTGGCCGAGGAACGGCCGATCGTCGGCGTCGGGGTGGAGACCGTCGGCACCGACGCCGGCGCCGCAGGCGGCTTCGAGCCGCCGTTCCCCTGCCACAGCTACCTGCTCGGCGCCGGCAAGTACGGGCTCACCCAGCTCGCCAACCTGGCCAGCCTGCCGGCCACCGGCGCCCTGCTGGTCGCGGCGCCGCTGAAGATCGTCCGCGGGTCCGGCAGCCCGGTCCGCGTGTTCGCCCTGGTGCCGCGCCTCGCCGCGTGAGCGCCGCGGTCACCCGGCGAAGACGTGGGTGCGGCCGGGCCGGACGAAGACGATCTGGCCGCTGCGCAGCTCCAGCTGCTCGGCGTCCTCGCGGGAGAGCTGGGCCAGCAGGCGCTGGCCGTCGCCGAGCACCAGCTCGACCCGGACCTCGAAGCCGAGGTGGGTCAGCCGCTCGATCATGGCCTCCGAGGTGGCGCCGTTCGGCTCCATCCGCAGCTCCAGGTCGTGGGGGCGGAGGAAGGAGTCGCCCAGCCGGGTGACCGGCCCGACGAAGCCCATCACGAAGGCGTTGGCGGGATGCTCGTACAGGCCGCGGGGCTCGCCGACCTGCTCGATGCGGCCGTGGTTGACGACCACGATCCGGTCGGCCAGCTCCATCGCCTCCTCCTGGTCGTGGGTGACGAACACGGTGGTCACCGCCACCTCGTCGTGGAGGCGGCGCAGCCAGGCCCGCAGCTCCTTGCGGACGCGGGCGTCGAGGGCGCCGAACGGCTCGTCCAGCAGCAGGACGCTCGGCTGCACCGCAAGGGCGCGTGCCAGCGCCATGCGCTGGCGCTGGCCGCCGGACAGCTGCGCCGGGTAGCGGTCGGCCAGGCCGGGGAGCTGCACCAGCGCCAGCAGCTCGTCGACCCGCCGGCGGATCTCGGCCTTGGGCCGCCGGCGGACCTTGAGGCCGAAGGCGACGTTCTCGCGCACGGTCATGTGCTTGAAGGCCGCGTAGTGCTGGAAGACGAAGCCGACGCCGCGCCGCTGGGGGGGCAGGGTGGTGGCGTCGCGCCCGTCGATCTCGACCGTGCCGGCGTCGGGCCGCTCCAGCCCGGCGATCACCCGCAGCAGGGTCGACTTGCCGCTGCCGCTCGGGCCCAGCAGGGCGGTCAGCGAGCCGCTCGGGATCTCCACCGACACCCGGTCGAGGGCGGTGAAGTCCCCGAAGCGCCTGGTCGCGTCCTGCACGATGATCGACATCAGCGGCCCTCCTTCTGGAGCCTGGTCATGGCCAGCAGGACCAGCAGGGCCAGCGCGGCCAGCAGCAGCGAGGCGGCGTACGCGCCGGTCAGGTCGAACGCCTCGAAGCGGTTCTCGACGTAGAGGGTGAGGGTCTCGGTCTGGCCGGCCAGCCGGCCGGAGACGATCGTGACGGCGCCGAACTCGCCGAGCGCCCTCGCGGTGGTGAGGACCACCCCGTAGGCCACGCCCCAGCGGACCTGTGGCAGGGTGACCTGCAGGAAGGACCGCAGCGACGAGGCGCCGAGCGTCCAGGCGGCCTCCTCCTGCTCGGTGCCGACCTCGCGCAGCACCGGCGCGACCGCACGGGCCACGTAGGGGAGGGAGACGAACACGGTGGCGAGCACCATGCCGGGCAGCGAGAAGATCACCTGCACGCCCCGCTCGGCCAGCCAGCCCCCCAGCCAGCCGGCCTGGCCGTACACCAGCACCAGGGCCAGCCCGATCACCACCGGGGAGACGGCGAACGGCAGGTCGATGAACGCGTCCAGCAGCCGCTTGCCCGGGAAGCGGTGGCGCACCAGCACCACCGCGCAGGCCACCCCGAACAGCGTGTTCAGGGGCACCGCGATGCCCGCGATCAGCAGCGACAGCCAGAAGGCGTGCACCGCGTCCGGGGTGGTGACGGCCTGCCAGACCGGCGCGACGCCGTCGCCGAGCGCCCGCCAGACGACCGCCCCGACCGGCACCAGCAGCACCGCGGCCAGGTAGCCGAGGGCGACCACCCGCAGCAGGTACCTGCCCCCGCTACTCCGCATGGCGGGTCCTCCGGCGTTGCAGCAGGCCGAGGGCGGCCAGCAGCAGCAGCGAGCAGGCCAGCAGCAGCACCGAGACGGCGGCGGCGCTGCCGGCCTCGTCGTTCTCGACCAGCGAGAAGACGTGCACCGAGGCGACCTCGGTGCGGTAGGGGATGTTGCCGGAGAGGATCACCACCGAGCCGAACTCGCCGACCGCGCGCGCGAAGGCGAGGGCGGCGCCGGCCAGCAGGGCCGGGGTGATGGTCGGCAGCAGGATCCGCCGGAAGGTGGTGAACGGGCCGGCGCCGAGGGAGCGGGCCGCCTCCTCCATGTCCGGCTCGATGGTCAGCAGCACCGGCTGCACCGAGCGGACCACGAACGGCAGGGTCACGAAGGCCAGCGCCAGCCAGACCCCTGGGCGGCTGTAGGCGAGGTTGATCCCGACCGGGCTGGACTGACCGTAGAGGGCCAGCAGGGTGATGCCCGCCACGATCGTGGGCAGGGCGAACGGCAGGTCGATCAGGGCGCCCACCACCGCCTTGCCGGGGAACTGGTCGCGCACCAGCACCCAGGCGATCAGCGTGCCGACGACCGCGTTGACGGCGACCACCACCAGCGCGACCGTGAAGGTGAGGCGGAGGGCGGCCAGCGCCTGCGGGGTGGTCGCCGAGTGCCAGAAGGCGGCCCAGCCGTCGCGGCCGGAGCGCCAGACGACCGCGGCCAGCGGCAGCACCACGACCAGGCTGAGGTACATGGTGACGGTGCCGCGCAGCAGCGCGGCGCCGCCTCCGACCTGCCGCCCGACCCGCCGCGCGCCGGCGGCGTCAGCTGCCAACCGAGACGCCCACCCGGCGCTCGATGTCGGCCACGATGCCGTTGTCCTTGTCGAAGAACTGCCGGTTCACCTCGGTCCAGCCGCCCAGGTCCTGGATGGTGAACAGCCCGGACGGCTTGGGGAACTCGGCGGTCGCGGCGACCTGCGGATCGACCGGCCGGTAGCCCCGCTCGGCGAAGATCCGCTGCGCCTCGGTGGAGCGCAGGTAGTCGACGAACGCCTGGGCGGTGGCGGCGTGGCTGCTCCTGGTCACGACCGCGACCGGGTTCTCGATCAGGATGGTGTCGTCGGGCACGACGTAGTCGACCGGCTGGTCCTTCTGCTGGGCGGTGATCGCCTCGTTCTCGTAGGCGAGCATCACGTCGCCCTTGCCGCCGAGGAAGGTCTGCAGCGCCTCGCGGGCCGACTTGTCCTGCACCGGCACGTTC
>DASYRU010000536.1:0-1825 GCA_036004165.1 Actinomycetota bacterium | reverse complement strand
GCAGCGGCGCGGTGGTCGGCATCGCCTGGCACGGCATCTTCGAGGGCGACGAGTTCCGCCGCGCGTTCCTCGGCTGGGTCGCCGCCGAACGCGGCCTCGACTGGCTGCCCGGCGAGCGCCCCTTCGCCGCCGTGCGCGAGCAGCAACTGGACGCCCTCGGAGACCTGATCGTCGGGCACGCCGACACCTCCGAGCTCCAGCGCCTGATCGAGCGGGGCGTCCCGGCAGGCCTGCCGGCGGTGCCGCCGGGCGGCCTGCCGTGAGCGCCGCCCGCCCAGCCGTCCCGGCGGAGCTGCGCCTGCACGGCGACACCATCGCCGGCCCCGGGCAGCTCGACTTCGCGGTCAACGTCGTGCCAGGCGGCCCGCCGGCCTGGCTGCGGCGGGAGCTGCACGCGGCGCTGGAGCGGGCCGCCGCCTACCCGGACGAGGCTCCGGCCGCCGAGGCGCTGGCCGCACGCCACCGCCGCCCGACCGCCGAGGTGGTCTGCGCCAACGGCAGCGCGGAGGTGTTCTGGCTGCTGGCCGCCGTCCTGCGCCCGTCGACGGCGGTGGTGGTGCAGCCGTCGTTCACCGAGCCGGAGGCGGCGCTGCGCGCCGCCGGCCACCGGGTCGAGCGGGCCTGGCGCCACCCGGACGGCTTCACCCTCGACCCGGACGCCGTGCCGCGGGCCGCCGACCTGGTGGTGGTCGGCAACCCCAACAACCCGACGGGCACCCTCGACCGGGGGGCCGCCGTCGCCGGGCTCGCCCGCCCAGGCCGGGTACTGGTGGTCGACGAGGCCTTCATGGAGCTGTGCCCCGGCGAGGCCGAGAGCCTCGCCGGCCGCCGCGACCTGCCCGGCCTGGTGGTGGTCCGCAGCCTCACCAAGCTCTGGGGGCTGGCGGGGCTCCGCGCCGGCTACGTGCTCGCCCCCGCGGGGATCGCCGCGGCGTTGCGGGCCGCCCGCCAGCCGTGGAGCGTCAACCTGCTCGCCTGCGCCGCCCTTGCCGCCTGGGCCGTGGAGGGAGCCGCCCATGCCGGCCAACTCGCCGCCGAGGTCGCCGACGCCCGCGAGGAGCTGGCCGCCGCGCTCGCCGCCCTGCCCGGGGTGCACCTCTGGCCGTCGGCGGCGAACTTCCTGCTGCTGCGCGTCCCCGACGGGCCGGCGGTGTACGCCGCCCTGGCCGCGCGCGGCGTGGCCGTGCGACCCTGCGACAGCTTCCCCGGTCTGGGCCCCGACCACCTGCGCGTCGCCGTGCGCGGCCCGGCCGACAACCGGCGGCTGGTCCAGGCCCTGCGGGAGGCGCTCGCGTCCCGCCCGGCCTGAAGGCCCGTGTGATCGGCCGGCGGTTCGGCAGTGCCCGCGGACGGTACCATTCGGGTCGGCCCCCAACCCAGGAGATCTGCCATGAGCTACCTGCCGGACCCCGGCCGGTACGACGCCATGCCGTACCGCCGGGTCGGACGCAGCGGGCTGCAGCTGCCGGCGATGTCGCTCGGTCTTTGGCAGAACTTCGGCGAGGACCGGCCGCTGCAGGTCCAGCGGGCGATCATCCGGCGCGCCTTCGACCTCGGCATCACCCACTTCGACCTGGCCAACAACTACGGCCCGCCGTACGGGTCGTCGGAGGAGAACTTCGGCCGCATCCTCGCCAGCGACCTGCGCGGCCACCGCGACGAGCTGATCATCTCCAGCAAGGCAGGCTACGACATGTGGCCGGGCCCGTACGGCGACCACGGCTCGCGCAAGTACCTGCTCGCCAGCCTCGACCAGAGCCTCCACCGCCTGGGGCTGGAGTACGTGGACATCTTCTACTCCCACCGTCACGACCCCGACACCCCG
>DASYRU010000535.1:0-9667 GCA_036004165.1 Actinomycetota bacterium | reverse complement strand
CTCGGTGGCGCTCGCCCTGCTGGTGGAGGGGATACTGCCCTGGCCGGCGGCGCTGCTGCTGCTCGGACGGGACCTGGTGCTGCTGGCCGGCTGGCCGCTGCTGCGGCGGCGCGGCGTGGAGCCGCCTGAGGTGATCTGGCTGGGGAAGGCGGCCACCCTGGTGTTGCTGTTCGCCCTGCCGGTGCTCACCTTCGGCGCGACCGGGCTGGCCGCCGCCCCTGCCGCCCGCGCCATCGGCCTCGCGCTCCTCTGGTTCGGGGTCGTCCTCTACTACCTCGCCGGGGCGGTGTACGTCAGAATGGCAGCTGAACGGCTCGGCCAACGTGCGGGGGCCGGCTCCTAGCTGCCGGACCGCCAGCCGGGCCGCCGAGCCCGGCCGGTCCCGGGCTCCCCGGGCGCCGGCGACTTCCCCCGCCAGGCGCCACCGCGCGGCTCGTGGTTCCAGGCGCGCCCCTGGTCGGGGTGCCGAGCAGACAAGGATCCGGGACCTCCATGACTGAGCTTGCTGTCCCATGAAGGCGCTGATCATGGCCGGCGGCGAGGGCACCCGCCTGCGGCCGCTCACCGCCAACCAACCCAAGCCGATGCTCCCGCTCGGCAACCGGCCGATGATGGAGCACATCGTCAGGCACATCCGCAACCACGGGTTCAAGGACATCGTCGTCACCGTCCAGTTCCTGGCCAGCCAGGTCCGCAACTACTTCGGCGACGGCTCCGACATGGGCGTGGACCTGACCTACGCGACCGAGCCGACGCCGCTTGGCACCGCCGGGAGCGTAAGGAACGCCGCCGAGCTGCTCGACGACACCTTCGTGGTCGTCTCGGGCGACGCGCTCACCGACATCGACCTCGACGAGGTCGTCGCCTTCCACCGCCGCCACGGCGCCATGGCGACCGTGGCCCTCAAGCGGGTGCCGAACCCGCTGGAGTTCGGCATCGTCATCACCACCGACGACGGCCGCATCGAGCGCTTCCTCGAGAAGCCCCACTGGGGCCAGGTCTTCTCCGACACCATCAACACCGGCATCTACGTGCTGGAGCCCGAGGTGTTCGAGCAGATCCCGGAGGGCGAGCCGGCCGACTTCGCCGCCGACGTGTTCCCCCGGCTGCTCGCCAAGGGCGCGCCGCTGTTCGGCTTCATCGCCGACGGCTACTGGGAGGACGTCGGCAGCCTGGAGGCCTACCAGCGCGCCCACCAGGACATCCTCGACGGCCAGGTCAAGGTCGACGTGCGCGGCTTCCAGGTGCGACCAGGGGTGTGGCTGGGGGAGGGGGCCGAGCTGGACCCGGACGCCAAGCTCACCGCCCCCGTGCTGATCGGCGACTTCGCCAAGGTGGAGGCCGGCGCCCGCCTGCGCGAGTACACCGTGGTCGGCTCCGGCGTGGTGGTCAAGCGCGACGCCTTCCTGCACCGGGCGATCGTGCACGACAACGCCTACATCGGCGCAGGGGCCAGCCTGCGCGGCTGCGTGGTGGGGCGCAGCGCCGACGTCAAGCGGGGCGGCCGGGTCGAGGACGGCGTGGTGGTGGGCGACAACGCCGACATCGGCCCCGGCGCCATCCTGCAACCCAACGTCAAGGTGTACCCGTACAAGACGGTCGAGGCCGGCGCGATCGTCACCAAGTCGATCATCTGGGAGGGCCGGGGCGCCCGCTCCCTGTTCGACGAGCACGGCATCACCGGCATCGCCAACATCGACGTCACCCCCGAGCTCGCCCTCAGGGTGGCGACGGCGTTCGGCTCAACCCTCAAGAAGGAGTCGAGGGTGACGCTCGGCCGCGACGCCAGCCGGGTGTCGCGAGCCTTCAAGCGGGCGTTGATCGCCGGCCTGAACTCGGCCGGCGTGACCTGCGAGGACCTGGAGCTGGCTCCGGCGCCGTCGGTGCGCTTCTCGGCCGCCCGGGTGGGCGCCTCCGGCGGCATGTACGTGCGCACCTCCGCCCGCGACAGCCAGTCGATCGAGCTGGCGGTGTTCGGCGACGACGGCAGCGACCTGGACGAGCGGGCCAGACGCCGGATCGAGCGCACCTATTACAGGGAGGAGTTCCGGCGCGCCTTCGGGCAGGAGATGGGCGAGCTGCGCTACCCGCCGAGGGCCATCGAGCACTACGCCGTCGCCCTGCTCCACTGCCTCGACGTGGCCGCCGTCCGCCACCGCCGCTTCAAGGTGGTGATCGACGCCGGCGGCGGGACGGCGACGCTGGTCCTGCCCCACCTGCTGTCCCGGCTGGGCCTCGACACGCTGATCGTCAACGGCCAGCTCGACGAGGCCATGGTCGCGCCGACCGAGGCGGAGCGCCAGGGCGACCTCGACCGCCTCGCCAAGCTGGTCACGGCGTCCGGCGCCGACCTCGGCGTGCGCTTCGACGCGGTCGGGGAGCGGCTCACCCTGGTCGACGAGAGCGGCGCGATCCTCGGGCTGGACCGGGCCCTGCTGCTCTACGTCGACCTGGTGGTCCGGTCGGAGCCGGGTGGCGCCATCGCCCTGCCGGTCTCCACCACCCGGCTGGCGGCCGCGCTGGCCGCCCGCCACGGCTGCCAGGTGCACGGCACCAAGCTGGCCACCAGCACGATCATGCGGGCGGCCCAGCGCGGCGGGGTGGTGTTCGCCGGCGCCGAAGGCGGCGGCTACGTCTTCCCGGTGCTGCACCCCGCCTACGACGGCCTGCTCTCGTTCGGCAAGCTGCTGGAGCTGCTCGCCGCCCATGGCGTCGGCCTCGGCGAGGCGGTGGCCGCGCTGCCGGCGCCGTCGCTGCTCCGCCGGCGCGTGGCGACGCCGTGGGAGCGCAAGGGCGCGGTGATGCGGCAGGTGCTGGAGGCCGCCAAGGGCCGCAGGGTGGACGACACCGACGGCGTCAAGGTCTTCCACCAGCCGGCCCCACCCAGCGGCGCCGGCGACGGGCCGTTCGGTGACGACTGGGCGCTGGTCATCCCCGACACGGTCGAGCCGGCCACCCACCTGTGGGCCGAGGCCGCCGACGCGGAGGGCGCCAAGGTGCTGGCCGACGAGTACGAGGCGCTGATCCGGCGGGCCGCCGCGGGAGACTGACCCCGGCCCGACCGTGCGGCGTTTGCCTCGGCCGCGGGCGCGGCCGTAGGCTTTCCGTTCGCCCGGGCCGCGCTTTCCCCCTCCGGCGACCCGGCCGGTGTCGCTCACGAGCCCCGCCGGCTTGGCCAGATCGGGGCGCTGTTGGAAAGGAGCCCGTGATGGCGGTGGCCGACCGGTCCGCCGAACCGCCAGGACACCAGGCAGGCGGCCGCGGCCTGCTCGCGCCCGACGCCGCGCCAGAGGCCCCGCCGCCGCCGCGGGCGCGCCGCCGGCGCGCCCAGCTGCGCGCCGCCGGCGCCGCCGTCCGCCGGCGCCTGCGGGAGCTGCCCCGCCCGCTGCTGGTCGCGCTGCTGGCGGTCGCGCTGGCCGGCGGCCTGGTCGCCGCCGATGGGCTGGGGCAGCGAGGGCGGATCCGTCGTGGCGTCAGGGTCGGCGGGGTGGACCTGTCGTGGCTGACCCCGGCGGCGGCCGAGGCGCGGCTGGCGGCGGCGGCCACCGCGGTGCAGGCGCGGCCGCTGCAGCTGTCGGCCGCCGGCGCCACCGCCAGCGTGCCGAGGTCACGCGCCGGCCTGCAGCTCGACGTCGCCGCCAGCGCCGCGGCCGCGCTGGCGGTGGGCCGCCGAGGCATGCTGGACGGCGACCGGCTGCGCTCCTGGTTCGGCGGGGTCGACCTGCCGTGGCAGGCCCGCGTGCTGCGGGAGCCGTTGGAGCGGGAGCTGGCCGCCCTCGACGCGCGGATCGGCCGCCGGGTCCGCGAGCCGGCCCTGCGCATCGCCGCCGCTGCCGGCCCCGACGGTGCCATCCCGGTCGAGCTGGTGCCGGGACGGCCGGGGCGGGTGATCGAACGGGAGGGCGCCGCGGCGGCGCTGCTGGCCGCGGCCGCCGCGCCGGCAGGGGCGCCGGTCCCGCTCCCGGTCGCCGAGCGGCCGCCGACCGTCGAGGCGGCCGCCGCCCGCGGCGCCGCCGAGCTGGCCGGAGCCCTGCTGTCCGCGCCCGTCCAGGTCACCGCCGCCGGGAGCAGCGCCGAGCTGCGCCCGGCCGACCTGGCCCCACTGCTCCGCAGCAGCGTCCGCGCCGGCGAGCTGGCGGTGCGGCTCGACCCCGGGCCGTTGGACCGGCTGCTGCGGCGCCTTGCCCCCTTCGCCTACGCGCCGGCACGTGACGCCGGCTTCCAGCCCGCCGGCCAGCGCATCAGCGTGGTCCCGGCGGTGGTCGGCCGCCGGGTGAACCCCGGCAGGGCGGCCGCCGCCCTGCTGGCGGCCGGACGGCTGGAGGGGGAGGCGAGGCTGGCGGCGCTGCCGACGGTGGCCACCCAGCCGGCGCTCACCACCAGGGCGGCCGAGGGCCTCGGCGTCAAGGAGGTCACCTCCAGCTTCACCACCACCTTCAACGCCGGCGACATCCCGCGGGTCCACAACATCGGCCTGATCGCCGAGGCGGTCGACGGCAGCCTGGTGCGGCCAGGCGAGACGTTCTCGATGAACGCCGCCACCGGGGAGCGCACCGCCGCCAAGGGCTACCGGACCGCCCACGTGATCCGCAACAGCGAGATCGTCGACGGCCTCGGCGGCGGGGTCTGCCAGGCCGGGACCACCATGTTCAACGCGGTGTTCTTCGCGGGCCTGCCGGTGCTGGAGCGGCGCAACCACAGCCTGCACCTCAACCAGTACCCGATGGGCCGCGACGCGACCCTGAACTGGCCGGGCACCGACCTCAGTTTCCGCAACGACTCCCCCCACGGGATCTACATCACCGGCCGGGCCACCGCCTCGACCCTCACCTTCACGTTGTGGTCCACTTCGAGGGGCTACAAGGTGTCGTTCGCCACCTCGGCGGCCAGCAACTTCCGCGACCCGCCGACCCGGTACGAGGACGACCCCGCCCTGCCGAAGGGCGAGGAGGTGGTCGAGGAGGCGGGCTCCTCCGGGTTCGACGTCACCGTCTCCCGAACGGTCACCAGGGACGGTCAGACGGTCCGCCGCGACCAGTTCGTCTCCGTCTACCGCCCGTGGACGCGGGTGGTGCGCCGCGGCACCGGGAAGGCGGACCCCACCGCGCCGCAGGCACCCGGCGGCTCGCCCTGAACGCCCTGTGGGCGCCGTTGTGGCACCGTGGGCACGGCTGTGCTTGGCTACCGGCGCCCGTGCGCCGGTGAGCCGGGCCATACTTGACCGGCGCGCAGGATGGGCCGCCACGCCACCACACCTGGGGAGGGACCCGATGTACCCGGACGACCTCAAGTACACGCGCGAGCACGAGTGGGCCCGGGCCGAGGGCGACCGCGCCACCGTCGGCATCACCCACTACGCCCAGGAGGCCCTCGGCGACATCGTCTACGTCGACCTCCCGCCCGTCGGCACGGCCGTCACCGGGGGAGAGGCGTTCGGCGAGGTCGAGTCGACCAAGTCGGTCTCCGACATCTACAGCCCGGTCACCGGGACGGTGGCCGAGCGCAACGACGAGCTGGACAAGAGCCCCGAACTGATCAATTCAGACCCGTATGGGCAGGGCTGGCTGGTGGTGGTCGAGATGGGCGACGCCGACGAGCTCGACCAGCTGATGGACGCCGAAGCCTACTCCGAGATGGTCGCCGAAGCCTGACCATCACCGTATCGTGGAGGTGCCGGAGCCGCCGAACCCGCTGCGTTGACCCTGTTTCGACCCGTCCTTTACAGTCACCGTCCAACACGAGGCCCGGGAGGGCAGCATGTTCTGCACCCAGTGCGGTCACAAGAACCCCGAGGGGGCCCACTTCTGCGCCAATTGTGGGGCCGCGCTGGTGACGACCCCCGACGACTCGACCACCACCATCAGCCTCGCCGCCCAGGACCTCGAAGCTGAGGTGGAGGAAGAGGTCGTCGCCCCGGTCGAGGAGCTGCGCGAGAACACCGCCATGCTGGTCGTCAGGCGCGGGCCGAACGCCGGCAGCCGCTTCCTGCTCGACAAGGAGGTGGTGACCGCCGGACGGCACCCGGAGAGCGACATCTTCCTGGACGACATCACCGTGTCCCGGCGCCACGCCGAGATCCGCCGCGGCACCGGCGGCTTCACCGTCCACGACGTGGGCTCCCTGAACGGCACCTATCTCAACCGCGAGCGGGTGGAGGACGGCGAGCTGGTCGCCGGGGACGAGCTGCAGATCGGCAAGTTCAAGCTGGTGTTCTTCGCCGGCAGCCGTCCAGGAGGTGGTGGGTCGGGGTGATGCGCGATCCGGTCGAGCGCAAGGCGCCGCCCTCCAGGGGCGGTGGCGGTGGCGGGGAGGCCGCGGCCGGCGGGCGGCGTGCCGAGCGCTCCGGCTCGACCGGGACCATGACCATCGGCGAGGTCCTGACGGTGCTGAAGCCGGAGTTCGCCGACATCACCGTCTCCAAGATCCGCTTCCTCGAGGGGGCCGGCCTGGTCCAGCCGGAACGTTCCGCCTCCGGCTACCGCAAGTTCTCCGAGGACGACGTCGCCCGGCTCCGCTTCGTCCTCCGCGCCCAGCGCGACCAGTACCTCCCGCTGCGGGTGATCCGCCAGCGCCTGGCCGACCTCGAGCAGGTCGGCGGGCTGCACGCCAGGGGCGGGCCCGGCCCGCCGGAGGCGGCCGCGCCGGCCGCCGGCGGCGGGGCAGAGCCGGCGGAAGGGCCCGGGCGGCCGGCCGAGCCGGCCACCGGCCAGGCCCCCGGCGTGGCGCCGGCCGCCGCGGCCGGCCTGCTGGGTGCGGCGCCGCCCTCCGACGCCCAGTTCACCAGGGACGAGCTCTGCCGCGCCGCCGGCGCCAATGTCGAGCAGCTCCTCGAGCTGGAATCGTTCGGGCTGGTCAGCGCCCGCGGGAGCGGCGAGCGTGGCGCCTGGTACGGCGGCGACGACCTGGTGCTGCTGCGGCTGGCCGGCGAGCTGGCCGACTACGGCCTGCACGCCCGCCACCTGCGCATGTACAAGCTGTTCGCCGAACGCGAGGCGGCGCTGTTCGAGCAGGTGGTGGCGCCGCTGGTCCGCCAGCGCAACCCCGAGGCGCGTGCCAAGGCGCGCGAGACGATCGAGGCGCTCGCCCAGCTCGGCGGCCGCATGCGCGACCTCGCCCTGCGCTCGGCCGTGCGCGGCTCGGCCGAGGCGCGCGACTCCCACCGATGACCGCAGCCTCCGCGTCCAGAAGTAGATCTAGCGCCAGATCTACTTAGCGATGTAGCAACATGTCGATAGATCTACAGCTGCCGAGGTGGCGGCCGGCCCGTCGCCTGTTGGTGGTTGTGGCCGTGCTGGCCTCCACGGCGCTCGCGCCCGCCCGCGGCACCGGCCCCGCGCCCGCCCGCGCCATGGCCGCCCCCGCGGCCTCCCCGCCCGTTGCCGCCGTCGCTTCGGCCACCGCGGCGGCGGCGCCGGAGGCGGCGCCGCTCGCGGCGTCGGTCCCTGCGGCCGCCGCGACCGGGCCCCTGGCCGAGCCGCGGGTGGCCGCCGGGGCGGTGGTCCTGGCCGACGAGACGACCGGGCAGGTGCTGTTCCAGCGCAACCCGCGCACGCCCCGCGCGATGGCGTCCACCACCAAGGTGATGACCGCCCTGCTGGCGCTGGAGCGCCTCGACCTGCGGCAGCCGGTGGTGATCGGCGCCGGACCGCCGAAGGTCGGCGAGGAGTCGCTGCGGCTGCGCCAGGGCGAGCGGTTCACCGTCCGCCAGCTGCTGCTCGGCCTGCTGGTGAAGAGCGCCAACGACGCCGCGGTGGCGCTGGCCGAGGCGGTGGACGGCAGCGAGGCCGCCTTCGTGGGGCGGATGAACCGCCGAGCGGCGGCGTTGCGCCTGCGCGACACCCACTACGTGACCCCCTACGGGCTCGACCGGCCCGGCCACCAGACCAGCGCCCGCGACCTGGCCCGCGTGTGGGAGGTGGCGATGCGCCGGCCCGACTTCCGCGCCCTGGTCGCCACCAGGTCCGCGCGCCTTCCCGGCGGCCCGGCGCTGCTGCGCCGCTTCGTCAACTCCAACCAGCTGCTCGGCCCCTACCGTTGGACCGTCGGCGGCAAGACCGGCTTCACCAGCCAGGCGGGCCGCTGCCTGGTCGCCTCCGCCAGCCGGGGCGGCCGCCGGCTGGTGGCGGTCGCCCTCGGGTCGGCGGACGCGTTCGCCGACGTGCGGGCCCTGTTCGAGTACGGTTTCTCGGGGTTCGTGCGGACGCGCCTGGCCGCCCGCGGGCAGGCCGTCTCGCTCGCCACCGGCAGGCCGGCGGCCTTCCAGGTCGCCGCCGACGTCGACGCGCTGGTGCGGCTGGACCGGCTCGGCAGGCTCAGCCTGGCGGTGACCGCCACCCCCGCGGCGTCCGCCTGGCTGGTGGCGGGGAGGACGCGGCTCCTGCGGGTGCCGCTCGCCCGGCTCCCGGCCGCGGGGCCGCCGCCGGGCGAGACCCTGGCCTCCGGGGGGGCCGTGCGGCCGTGGCCGGTGCCGCCCGGCGCCGCGGCCCCCACCATCGACCCCTTCCTGCGCCGGCCGTCCCCGTGACCACCGCCGCCGGCTCCAACCTCCCCCGGCCCGAGGTCCCTCCTGCGGTCTGGACGCTGCTGGACCGTGCCACCCTGCACGCCCGCGTCGCCGAGCTCGGCGCCGAGCTGCGAGCCGACTACCAGGGCGTCGAGCCGATCCTGGTCTCGGTGCTTCGCGGCGGGGTGGTGTTCCTGGCCGACCTGGTGCGCGCGGCCGCCATGCCCTGCATGCTCGACTTCATGGCCATCTCCCGCTTCGACGCCTCGGAGGCCACCGGGGTCGTCCGCATCGTCAAGGACCTCGACCTTGACCTCTCCGGCGCGCACGTGCTGGTCGTGGAGGACATCGTCGACACCGGGCTGACCCTCACCTACCTGCTGCGGGTGCTGGCCGCCCGCCGGCCCGCCAGCCTGCGCGTCTGCACCCTGCTCGACAAGCGGGCGCGCCGCATCGTGGACGTCCCCCTTCCCTACGTCGGCTTCGAGGTGCCAGACGCGTTCCTGGTCGGCTACGGGCTCGACCTCGACGAGCGCGAGCGGGGCAGGGACGAGATCCTGGCCGTCGCGGACCTGGAGGCGGTGCGCAGGGATCCGAGCCTGCTCGACGCCCCGGCCACCGCCTCCGGCGCCGGCGCAGGCGGCTGAGCCGGAGCGCCCGAAACCCCGCTCGGTATGTCGCATCCGCGCAGGGCGTCTGATAGCCTCAACGGGCAGGCAGGCGCCCAACCGGGCGCGGAACCTTCGAGGCCCGAGGGGGTTCGCGTTGGTCGAGCTGACCCTCGTCGGGGTCAGGATCGAGCTTCCCACCCAGACGCCGATCGTCCTGCTCAAGGAGCGTGAAGGCGAACGGTTCCTCCCGATCTGGATCGGCAACGTGGAGGCGACCGCGATCGCCTTCGCCCTGCAAGGCGTCGCCACCCAGCGCCCCCTGACCCATGACCTGCTGAAGAACCTCCTGGACGAGCTGGTGGTCTCCATCGAGCGGGTGGTGATCACCGAGCTCAAGGAGGGCACCTTCTATGCCACCATCGAGCTGAAGCAGAACGGCTCCAAGTTCTCGGTGTCGAGCCGCCCGAGCGACGCGATCGCGCTGGCGGTGCGCGCGAACACGCCGATCTTCGCCGAGGAGGAGGTCCTCAGCGAGGCCTCCATCCTCATCAAG
>DASYRU010000534.1:0-20879 GCA_036004165.1 Actinomycetota bacterium | reverse complement strand
ACGGCGCGGGCGCTGGCCGAGCAGGCGGCGGCCGTGCTTCACCGCCTCCCGGCCGGCGGGCAGCCACTCTCGGTCCTGGCCGCAACCGCGGCCGGAGATGAGCACGCTCTTGACCCCGGCCGGCCGCTGACGGCCCTGGTCCTGCGCGCGGCGGCGATCCTCGGCGAGGTTCCGCCCGGGGACGACGCCGAGTGGCGCCGGACGGTGTGGGCGTCGGTCGGAGTGCTCACCGGCGAGCTGACCAACCCGGTGCTCACGTTGAGCCTTCCGGGTGACCTCCGCACGGTCACAGGCCGCGCGCTGGTGGTGTGGGCGGACGCCGGCCAGCCGGTGCACCTCACGGCGCGCCAGCTCCTGCGCGACCCGCCCGACCTCCCGGTGCGTGACCGCGGCGTGTTCGTGTGCGAGAACCCCACCGTGATCGCCGAGGCCGCCCGCAGGCTCGGCGCCCGGACAGCCCCGCTGGTCTGCGCCAACGCCCATCCAGGGGCCGCCGCCACCGTCCTGCTGCGGCAGCTCGTCGCCGCCGGTGCACGGCTCCGCTACCACGGCGACTTCGACTGGCCAGGCATCACCATCGCCAACGGCATCATCGGCCGCTTCGGGGCGCATCCGTGGCGCCTGGACACCGGCGCCTACCTGGCAGCGGCGGCGCTCGGCGGCGCGAGCTTGCGCGGCAACCCGGTCACCGCCGCCTGGGATCCCCACCTCACCGACGCGATGCTGGAGGTCGGCGTCAAAGTCGAGGAGGAGCGGGTCCTCGGCGATCTCCTCGCCGACCTCGCTGGTTGAGCGAGGTGACGCGACCCACCAGGGTTGACATCATGATGCAGCATCCACATGCTTTGATGCATGCGGACCACGATCAACATCGACGACGACCTGCTCGCCGAGGCCAAGCAGGTTGCGGCGCGGACGGGGCGAACCCTGACCGCCGTGGTCGAGGACGCGCTCCGGGAGAGCCTGCACCGACGCCACCGCACCGCCCGGCGAGCCGTCGAGCTGCCCGTGTTCGGCGAGGGCGGGCCGCAACCAAGCGTGGACCTGGACGACAGCGCGGCCCTGCTCGACCTCATGGAACAGGACGACGAGAAAACCGCTGGCGATGCGGCTGGTTGACGTCAACGTTCTCGTCTACGCGCACCGCCTCGACACTCCTCGGCACCAGGACTATGCCGACTGGCTCAGCGACCTCCTCGCTGGCCAGGAGCCATACGGCATCTCCGACCTGGTCCTCAGCGGCTTCCTCCGGGTCGTGACCAACCCCAAGGTGTTCAGGCAGCCCACACCCATGGAGACCGCACTGGGCTTCGCGGAGATCCTCCGCACGCAGCCGAACTGCGTGCCGGTCGAGCCAGGCCGGCGTCACTGGGACGTCTTCGCCCGGCTCTGCCGGACCGCGGGCGTCAAGGGCAACCTGGTACCCGACGCCTACCTGGCGGCGCTGGCGATCGAGTCGGGCAGCGAGTGGATCACCACCGACCGCGACTTCAGCCGCTTCCCCGGTCTGCGATGGCGCCATCCGCTTGACGGGTAGGCCGGTCAGGGACCTGCTGGCCTCCGTCCGTCACGTGGGGAACCTTCGAGTCCTTCCGGGCACGCGGACCCGGAGGGCGCCGGGTAGCGAGCGGAAGCGCAGCGGGGGGTCGACGACCAGCGCCTCCCCGTCAACGCCCGCCGGGATCGGCGCGCTGGAGTGCACCTCGAACTGCGGGGTCTGCCACCGCAGCCAGCCCTGTGCGGCGTCGGTCCGCCCGACCCACCAGGCCTCGGCGAACCGGGGGAACTCCTCGCCCTCTCCCGCCCTGACCGCCACGATCCCGAGCACGCCCAGATCCATCCTTCCCCGCGATCCGAAGCCACGGTCGGCGCTGAGCGCGTAGGGGCCGTTGGAGACCAGGATCAGCTGGAAGCCGGCATGCTCCCGGTCGTCTGGCCCGGTGAACCGCAGGTCGAACGGCTGGGCCTCGGGGCCGAAGACGCTCCCCATGACCTGCCATGCCGTCGGCGCCTTGTGCTCGCGGTAGCCCTCGGTGCCGACGATCCTGGCGTAGACCCCCAGCGACACGTTGTTCACGAAGACCCGGTCTGCCACCACGCCGACGTCGATCCTGCGCTCCTCGGCATCGCCGAACGCCTCGAGGGCGGCGAGCGGCCGAGCCGGATCCAGTCCCAGGTCGCGGGCGAAGTGGTTGCGCGTCCCCACCGGCACGCACACGAACGCCAGCCCGTGTTCGATGGCCACCTGGGCCACCACGGCCTGCGACCCGTCGCCCCCGGCCATGCCGAGCACGTCGGCTCCCCGGTCGGCCGCCCGCTCCGCAAGCTGCCGCAGGTCGTCGCCGGGGCCAAGGACGACATACTCGATCCCTCGCCCGCGGGCCGCTTCGGCCAGGGCGACCCGCTCGGCCGTGCCTCCACCAGACCTCGGGTTGGCGAACAGCACCGGACGGGCAGCCCGCCCGACCGGCGCGCCAGGAGTGGGCAGCGGCTGGGGCCGGCGCTCCACCGACCTGAACGCCTGGTTCGCCGCCCGCGCGGCGACGGCCAGCAGGAGCACCAGCAGCGCCAGCAGCGCCGGCTGGCGCCGAAGCAGCAGGAAGGCGGGCGGCACCGCCGCGAAGGCCGCAATCGGCACGGCGACCCTTCGAATCAGCCCGACACCCCGGATCGCCAGGGCCGCCGCTGGGACGGCGATCACGAATCCGAGCAGGCCTACCACCAGCTCCAGGGGGTGCCGGAACAGCGCGACGACGATCGACGCCGCCGCCAGGATCACGGCCGCCAGCGCCACCACCAGCCCAGGAGCCGCGGGCCGCAGCGTGGCCCAGAGCTCGCGGAGGCGTGCGTCGGGGAGCTGGCCTTTCACCCCCGCCATCAGCCCTCGACTTCGTTGGGGAGGTCGATCCGCAGCCTGGTGCCCTCACCCGTGGGGCTGTGGACCGTGATCGTCCCGCCCAACGCCTGGACGCGGTCGCTGAGCCCGACCAGGCCGGAGCCGCGCCGCGGGTCGGCGCCGCCGACGCCGTCGTCGCGGACCGACAGGTGCAGGCGGCCGTCGGTGGTGCGGACGTGGACCTGGACGACCGAGGCGCTGGCGTGCTTGGCGGCGTTGGCGAGCGCCTCGGACACGACGTAGTAGGCGGCGACCTGGACCGGCTCCGACACCGGCGCCTGGAGGTCGACGTCGAGGTCCACGGCGACGGCGGAGCGGCGCGCCAGCGCCTTGAGCGCGGGGCCGAGCCCACCCTGCGACAGGATCGCCGGGTGGATGCCGCGCGACAGCTCACGCAGCTCCTCCAGCGCCTCCGTCAGCCCGTCCGCGACCCCGGCCAGCTGCGTCTGCAGTTCGGAGGGCTGGGCTGGCACCTCCGCCTGGGTGGCGCGCAGGTCCAGCCCGATCGAGACCAGCCGCTGCTGGATGCCGTCGTGCAGGTCGCGCTCGATGCGGCGGCGGGCCTCGTCGGCCGACCGTACGATCCGCGCCCGCGAGGCGGCCAGCTCGGCGCGGCTGTTGGCGTTGGCGATGGCGGTGGCGACCAGGTCGGTGAAGTTGGCGATGCGGGCCTCGGTGTCGGCCGGCAGCGGCTCGGGCTGTTTGGAGTTGGCGGCCGCCGTACCCCAGAGCCGCCCCTCCACGGTGATCGGGCAGCCGACCGAGGATCGGATGCCGAGCTGCTTGAGGCTGGTGGCGAGGGCGCCGGGAGCGTCGGCGTAGCTGTCGACGCGGGCGGGCCGGCCGGTCCGCAACACCGCCGCGGCGAGGTTGGTGCCCGCAAGGGTGTGCCGCGTTCCGACGGGCAGGTGCTCGCCTTCCCGGCTCCAGCCGGCGACCACGGTCACGGTGTCGTCGGGTTCGTAGCGGGCGATGTGCGCGCTGTCGGCGCCGAGCAACCGGCCGACCTCCTCGGCGACCGCCGCGAACACCTCGGCCGGTGGCACCCCGCGCGCCACCAGCGTGGCGACCCGCCGCAGCGCGGCCTGCTCCTCGGCCAGCCGGCTGAGCTGGTCGCGGCTGGTCTCCAGCGAGCCCGCCATGCTGTTGAACGAGCGCTCCAGGGTGCCGATCTCGGCCACCCCGGTTTCGTGCATGCGCGCCTGCAGGTCGCCGCCGGCCAGCCGGCCCGCCATCGCGGCCGCCTGCCGCACCGGTCCGACGATCGCCCGTGTCAGGTACGTGGCGAACAGCAGGACGAGCAGGACCGATCCGGCCAGCCCGCCCGCCGCCGCAACGATCGCGCGGCGAGCGGCCGCGTCGGAGCGCCGCTGGCGCGCCGCCGACAGGCCGCGCTCGGTGGCCATCAGGGCGTCGAACTCGAGGCGGATCGCGTCGACCCGCCGCTTGCCCTCCTCGGTCGCCGCCAGGGTCCGCGCCGAGTCCGGGTCCCGCCGCGCGGCCGCGACCAGCGGTATCGAGTAGTCATGGAGGTAGGCGTCGGCGGCCTGCACGATCCGCCGCGCCCGCTCGTGCTGGACCCTGACGACGGTGAGCTGCTCCAGTCTCGCGCTCACCCGAGGGAGGGCGTTCCTGGCTTGCTGCCACGGCTGCAGGAAGCGCTCCTGCCCGGTGATGACGAACCCGCGCTGGCCGGTCTCCAGGTCCACGACGAGCCGCTCCAGCTGGTTCGCGGTCGCCAGCACCTCCTCGGAGTGCCTGGCGAGCCCTTCCGCGTCGCGCAGGTCGGCGACCGAGACCAGCAGCACCGCGAAGGCGGCGCCGATAACGAGCGCGAGCAGGCCGCTTGCAACGACCATGCGGCGGGTCAGCCCGCCGGTCATGGCAGGCTCGGGTGCAGCGTGCTCACCTGGCGAAGCTAGCCGATAACCTCGTGCATGACGACCGCAGCCACCCCCCGGCCTGGGGTCGGCTGGCCGCTCACGACGGCAGCAGCCCGCGGATGGCGTCGGCCGACAGGTCGGCCTTGGACAGGAACCCGACGGCGGGACTCTCCGCGATCAGCTCGGCGAAGTCGTCCTCGGAATGGGTGGAGATCAGGATCACCGGCGGTGGCGCCGGCCCTGCCGCCTGCTGGAGTCGCCTGGCGAGCTCGAAGCCGCTCTCGCCGGCCAGGTCGATGTCGACCAGCGTGACGTCCGGTCGGAGCCGTTCGACCTGCCGCAGCGCCTGGACGATGCCGGAGGCGACCCCGACGACGGCGATCCCCTCGCGCTCGAGGTAGCCGCGGGCGGCCTCCAGGAAGCGGGGGCTGTCGTCAACGATGAGGCAGCGCAGCTTCATGCCACCAGGATCACAGCCCCGGCCGCCGCCCCGCATCCCGGCTAGCTGGAAAGCCGACCGCCGCAGGTCGGATTGCAGCTGGCAGGTATCGCAGGATGCCAGCCAGCCGGGAGCGCAGACGGGGGCTGGCGGTGAAGACACCACCCCCGGGAAGGCGCCATGCTCACTGGCATGTCTGGACGTGCGGATCGGGAGCGCGGAGCGGCGGAGCTGGACCTGTTCCGGTTGTATTTGGATGAGGTTGGGCGGCATCCGTTGCTGACCAAGCAGGACGAGGTGGCGTTGTCGCAGGCCTACGAGCAGGGCCTGGCGGCCGGGCTGCGGCTGGGGCAGCTGGACGCCGACGACCCACGGCGCCCCGAGCTTGTGCTGGTGGCCGAGCGGGGGGAGCGGGCCCGCCGCAAGATGATCGAGTCCAACCTGCGGCTGGTGGTCTCGATCGCGCGGCGGGTCTCGGCCACCGGGCTGCCGCTGGGGGACCGGGTGCAGGAGGGCAACCTGGGGCTGTTGCGGGCGGTGGAGAAGTTCGACTGGCGCAAGGGCTTCAAGTTCTCCACCTACGCGACCTGGTGGATCCGCCAGGCGATCGCGCGTGGCGCGGCCGACCGGGGCGCGCGGGCGATCCGGCTGCCGGTCCACGTCGATGAGCAGGTCGGCCGCCTGCGGCGGACCCAGACCCGGCTGCATGAGCAGCTGGGCCGCGAACCCACCGACCAGGAGCTGGCGGCCGAGTTGGACATGCCGGCTGAGCGGGTGGCGCGGTTGCAGGACACCGCCCAGGCGATCACCTCGCTGGACACCCCGATCGGGGACGACGGCGCCGCGTTGCAGGACTTCCTGGAGGACGAGGCCGCGGTCGGCCCCGATGAGCTGGCGGTGGAGGCGGTCGGCCGGGAGGCGCTGGAGCAGGTGCTGCAGGCGCTGCCGGAGCGGGAACGCCAGGTGCTGGTGTTGCGGTTCGGGCTGGACTCCGGCACCCCGCGGACCTTGGAGGAGGTCGGCGCGGTGATGGGCTTTTCCCGCGAGCGTGCCCGCCAGGTCGAACGCGACGCGCTGGCGGCGCTGCGCAGCCCCGAGATCCGCGCCCGCCTGGAAGACCTCGTCGCAGCCTGACGGGACAGGCCCCCACCAACCTCAACCCTGGTGACGGTCCGCTGCCAGCTTCGCCAGCCGCTCCGCCGCCTCGGTCCCCGGAGCCGGCGTGTAGATGATCATGTACAGGGCCGCGTTGTCGTCCACCACGTGCAGCACGGTCTGTTTCAGGGCGATGTGACCCACGGCCGGGTGGTCGATCACCTTCGCCGTCGCCTGGACCCGCCCGACGTCGTGCCTCGACCACCAGGCCGCGAACTCGCCGCTGTGCCGCTTGAGCTTGTCGACGAACGCGGGGTACCAGGGGTCGTCGACGAAGTAGCGCGAGACGTCGCGGAACTGCGCCAGCACACGCTGCGCGTGCAGCTCCCAGTCGAGCAGCAGGTGGCGCGAGTCGTCGGTGAAGATGAGCCAGAGGATGTTGCGCTCCTCCGGAGGGATCTCGGGGAAGGGCCGACCGAAGACGCCGAAGACCTCGAGCGCCGCCCGGTTCCACGCCAGCAGGTTCATGCGGCCGTCGGTGATGTAGGCGGGGTTGGCGCCCTGCGCGTCGAGGACGTCCTGGAGGGTGGGGCCAACCGTGGTGGTGGGCGCCGGCTCCACGCCGAGCGTCTCCCCTCTGGCAAGCGCGAAGACGTACTCGCGCTGCGCCGCCCCCAGCCGCAACGCCTCGGCCACGCCACGCAGGGCCCTCGGGGAGAGCTGCACGTCCTTGCCCTGCTCGAGCCGGGTGTACCAACTCACCCCGATGCCGGCCAGCTCGGCGACCTCCTCGCGTCGCAGGCCGGGGGTGCGGCGCCGGTTGGACCCGGCGATCGGCACGACGTCTTCGGGTCGGAGGCCCTCGCGTCGGGTGCGCAGGAAGGCGCCCAGCTCCTGTCGTTGCTGGTTGCTCGGCATCGCAACCCCCAAAGGCGACGAAAGCTGAAGGCTAGCACTTCTTCTCCTAGGCTACGGAATGCCTCGTTCACCGCGAACCATCGCGTTAGCCTCAGCCCGCCGCTGCATCGAGACGACAGGAGGGGCCCGATGCAGCGGCGGCCAACGCTCATCCGGACGCACCCGCCCGTCATCTGGTGCTGCTAGACCTGCGAGCATGACCAGCCAGCCGCCTTCGGCCACGGCGTCGATCGACCGGCGCCGCTTCCTGACCGGTGTCGCGGGTGTCGCCGGCGCCGCCGCCCTGGCACAGCTGCCGGCGGTCGTCTAGGACGGGGCCGGCGAGACGACCAGCACGAACTCGCCGCGGAGCTCGGCGGCCCGCAGCTCGGCGGCCACCTCCGCCACCGTCCCGCGCCAGACCCGCTCGAAGCGTTTGGTCAGGTCGTTCGCGACCACGACGACCCGGTCCCCGCCGGCAGCCGCTTCGAGGTCGGTCAGCGTGCGGAGCAGCCGGTGGGGCGCCTCGAACAGCACCACGGTGCGACGCTCGGCGGCGACCGCCGCCACCCTCGACGTCCTGGCCGGCCCCTTGAGCGGCAGGAACCCCTCGAAGCTCCAACGCTCCCGAGGCAGGCCGCTCACCAGCAACGCGCTGGTGGCCGCGTCCGGCCCGGCGACGACCGTGACGCGCCCGCCGGCGGCGATGACGACACGGGCAAGGCGCCCGCCCGGGTCGGAGAGCCCAGGCATCCCCGCGTCGGTGACCAGGGCGACCCGGCGGCCCTCGGCCAGCCAGCGCAGGACCCGCGCCGACTCGCGTGCCTCGTTGCGGGCCCGGACCGACACCAGCCGCGGCGGGTGGAGGTCGAAGGCGCTGAGCAGCTTGCGGGTGCGGCGGGTGTCCTCGGCGCAGATCACGTCGGCGTCGCCGAGGACGGCGCGCGCCCGTGGCCCCAGGTCGCCGAGGTTCCCGATCGGCGTCCCGACGATCACCAGCTCGCCCGCAGACGTGCCCCGGTCGGCCGGCATCAGCTTGCGGCGCCCGGCGCCACGAGGTGGTGGAGAAGCTCGCCGCCGAAGCCGGCGCGGTCCTGCAGCCGGTAGCGGGTGCCGGCGACGACCCGCTCGAGGGTCGCGGCGGGGTCGTCGGCATAGCCGCGCCGGCCCGAGAGGCTGCGGCGGGGCAGCGACAGCACGACCTGCTCGCAGTCAAGTGCGTGCAGCAGCCGGTTGGCCGCTCCGGCCCGCTGCTGCTCGAGGGTGGTGACGGTCTTGAGCAGCAGGGCGACGTGCGCCTTCACGCCGGGAGGGTCCGCCACCAGGTCGCGGGTGCGGCTGGTCAGCTCGACCGGGAGGATCTCGCCGAGACGGGCGAGCGCCGCCACCAGCTGGTGGTCGATCTCGCAGCACCAGTAGGAGGCGCCGGGGGTGAGCTGCATCCAGGGGATCGCCAGCGGGTTCAGGCCGCAGGCCAGGTCCGCCACCGACGTCACCGGGCCGCACCAGGCGGCGACCCGCTGGTACAGCGCCACCAGGTGGTCGACCCGCTCGGCGGTGGAGGCGTGGGCCCGCATGGCGGTAAGGCAGGCGGCACGCAGGTCCACCGAACCGGCGAGCACCGCATCGATGCAGCCCGTCACCGCACGCGCCGGCGGCTCCGCCAGGTAGGCGCCGAAGGCCTGGTGCAGCTTGCGCCTGGCGTACTTGAGGGCCTGGTTGCGGTCGCTGAAGCGGTCGGCCGCCTCGCCGGCGACCCGCCGCACGAACCCGCCGTCCAGGTGGCGGTACTTGGCGGAGGCCAGGACGCGGCGGGCGGTCTCCTCCGCCAGGCCTTCACGCGCCTCAGCCGCCCGTGCCACCGCCTGCGCCCTTCCCGATCGCCACCAGCTCCTCCGTCGGCAGGCGCGCCGACCGGAAGCCCCAGCCGCGCCGCTCCGCCAGCGCCTCGAGCTGGGCGACGTGCCTGCGGGCGAACGTCGCCGGCCTGCCGTTCATCGCCCGCACCGGGAAGGAGACCACCACCTGCCCGACCGCGAGGTCCTCGACCAGGCGCAGCCCCGCTCCCGGGCGGCGGTCTTCCATGCTGTGGTAGGTCTTCAGCAGCAGGGCGACGTCGGCGCCGACCGTTTCCGGACCCAGCAGCACGTCGCGGTGCAGGACGCTGCAGTCGGGGTGGGTGCGTGCCAGGAAGGCCGCGCCGAGCTCGACGTAGGCCGCGTTGAAGTCGTAGCCGACGTACCGTGCCTGGCTGACCTCGCGCAGCCACGGCAGGGTCAGCGGGTTGATCGCGCAGGCGACGTCGGCGACCAGCTCGACCGGCCCGGTCAGCTCCAGCACCGTGGGGTAGAAACGGTCGAGGTCGGGCAGCCGTTCGGCGCTCGAGAAGTGGGACGCCAGCGCCGACCGGCACCACCGCTTCAGCGGCGCTGGCTCGGTGGAGGGGAGCTGCTGGAGGCTGCGGAGCAGCGCCGCGGACCGTGCGGTGAACAGGTAGTGCGCCACCGCCCGGTGGAGGCGCTGGCGCGCCCGTCGTTCCAGGTCCACCCGGCCGGAGGACCGGGCGGCCTCGTGCCGCACGATGTCGGCGATGGTGGTGGGATGGATGTGGCGGTACTTCGGCGCCGACAGCAGCCGCTCGACGACCGCCTCGACCGCGTCCGGCGGCGTGGTCATGGCGAGGACCGCTCCCGCAGGGCGTCGACCAGGCGGGTGTAGAAGCGCAGGTTGTGCAGCGACCCGAGGGTGCCGGCGAGCACGTCCTCCACCCGGAACAGGTGGGCGACGTAGGCGGCCGGGAGCGTGGTGCACATCTCGCAGTCGCAGGTCGGGTCCAGCGGCCCCTTCTCCCTGACCCAGCGCTCGTCCCCCAGGTTGACGTGCCGGTAGAACCCGCGGGCGCCGAGCGCGGTGCTGTCGAGGTTGGTGTACAGCACGCCGCGCCTGGCGTTGCGGGTCGGCAGGGTGCAGTCGAAGATGCCGTACCCGGCGCGCCAGGAGCTCACCAGGTTCTCCGGGGACCCGAGCCCGAGGCCGTGCAGCATGCTTCCCTTGGGAAGCAGCTCCGCCACCAGGGCCACCTCGTCCACCAGCCGGCCGTCCATCACCGGGTAGCCGCCGAACCCGTAGCCGTCGAAGCCGATCGCGGCCAGCGTCTCGGCGCAGCGGGCGCGCAGCTTGGCGTCCTGGCCGCCCTGGACCACCGCGAATAGCAGGGGTCGCTGCTCGGGCGGGAGGTCGACCACCAGACGGTCGAACACCGAGCGGCACTCCTCGGCCCAGCGCAGCGTCAGCGCGACGCTGCGCTCCTGCTCCTGCGGGGGCGCGCTCGGGTGGGTGCAGTAGTCGAGGCAGTAGACGAGGTCCGCGTCCAGGCGGAGCTGGGTCTCGATGCAGCTTCGTGGGGTGAGCTCCCGGAAGCGCTGCTTCGGCGAGAAGCGGTAGGTCAAGCCCGCGTCGGAGACGCTGGCAAGGCCCTTCTGGGCGCCGAGGAGCGAGAAGACCTGGAAACCGCCGGAGTCGGACACCACCGGCCCGTCCCAGCCCATGAACCCATGGATCCCGCCGAGCGCGCGTACCACCGACGTGCCGGGACGGGTCGCCAGGTGCACGCTGCTGACCAGGACCGCCTCGACGCCCTGACTCCGCAGCAACCCGGTCGGTACGCCGCGCACCACGGCCCTGGTAGCGTCCGGGACGAACAGTGGCAGACGGAGCTGGCCGCGTCGCGTGGCAAGCGTTTGCATCAACGGGTCACGGGCCATCGGGCATGGCGCGATTGTACGCCACGGGCGAGGGAGGTCGTTTTCGCTGGCGGCTGCGTACCCGGCGGGCGGGCTCCTCGATGCGGTGCGGTCTGCCTGCCGGCAGGTGGCGGAGCGGGCACGTCACGTGCGCATCGACACCGCGCGGCTGGTGGGCTACCAGGTGGAGCGGACCGCACCGCCCACCTCCGACCCTGCGCGCCGGCGTTTCTCCCGCGACGACCTCACGATCGCCTACGTCCTCTGCCTCGACACGGTCAACTTCGGTTCGGGCTGGTTCCCCCAGCTCGACAAGCCGCCAGGGATGTCCGGGTACTTCACGGTCGCCACCCGGCTGCGGGAGCGCTTCGAGCGGTCGCCGCCGGCCGCCTCCGACCTCGTCCGGCTGACGCCGGCCGACTGCGCCAGGCTCTTCGGACAGGACCCGCATGGCCCGGCGGGCGAGTTGATGGCGCTGTTCGCCACCGCGCTCAACGACCTCGGACGCTACCTGCTGGAGCGGTTCGACGGCAGCTTCACGGCGCTGGTGGAGTCCGCCGACGGTTCGGCCGAGCGCCTGGTCGACCTGCTGCGCGGCATGGAGTACTTCCGCGACCTCCGCCGCTACGGCCGGCTGGAGGTACCGCTGTACAAGCGCGCGCAGCTGTGCGCCGCCGACCTGTCGTTCGTCGGGGTGGCCGAGTTCGGGGACCTGGACCGGCTGACCGCGTTCGCCGACAACCTGGTCCCCCACGTCCTGCGCCTGGACGGGGTGCTCCGCTACGACAGCGGGCTGGCGGCGCGGATCGACCGGGGAGCGCTCATCCCGGCGGGCTCCGAGGAGGAGGTCGAGCTGCGGGCGTGCGCCGTCCACGCCGTGGAGCTGCTGGCGCGTGAGCACGACGGTATGACCGCCGCGGACGTGGATGCGGTCCTGTGGTACCGGGGGCAGGCGCCGCGGTACAAGGCCGTCCCGAGGCACCGCACCCGCACGGTCCACTACTGACCGTTAAAGAAGGTCGCGCATTACCTGGACCACGGGATCCCTGAAGGTGATCAGGGCGGGCGTCATGGTAATGCGCGACCTTCTTTAGGGAGCTTCCGCAGCTTGCAGACGAAGAACCCCTCCATGAACTCGGTCGGCTGCACCCGCAGCGCCTTGCGCAGGTCGGGATGGAAGCGGCTGCCCTCCCACTCGGCCAGGCCGCTTCGCCGGTTGGGGAAGCGTAGATCTATGTCGCCGACGACCGCGTCGCGCTGGTAGCGCAGCAGGTGGTGGACGACCTGCTCGTTCTCCTCCGGCGCGAACGAGCAGGTCGAGTAGACCAGGGTCCCGCCAGGACGGAGCAGCTTGAAGGCGGCCGCCAGCATCTTGCGCTGCAGCTGGCCGTACTTCAGGACCCGCCCGAGCGACCAGAAGCGCAGCGCGTTGGGGTGGCCCAGGTCGAGCATGCCCTCGCCGCTGCACTGGGCGTCCAGCAGGACGCGGTCAAAGGTCCGTGGCACGAACTTGTCGATGTACTGGCCGAGATGGGCGCTGACGTTGCTCGGCGTCACCCGGAAGGTGGCCAGGACCTCCTGGAGCTTCTCCACCCGCGGCTTGATCGGGTCGTTGACCCACAGCTCGCCGTCGCCGCCGATGACCGAGGCGGCGTGCGAGGCCTTCCCCCCCGGCGCCGCGCAGACGTCGAGGATCGCGTCGCCGGGTCGCGGGTCGAGCGCCAGGACCGGCAGGAGGCTGGAGGCGTTCTGGATGTAGACGTAGCCCCCCTTGAACCAGCGCGACTCGGCCAGCTCGCGCTTGCGGTCCAGCAGAAGGTAGGCGTCCGCGCACCAGTCGATCGGCTCGATGGGGTAGCCGTCGTCCCGCAGCGACCGCGCGATCTCCCCTGCCGGCTGCTCGGTCAACCGGTTGACCCGCACGCTGGCCCTGCGTCGCAGGGAGAGCAGCGCCTTCGCCTCCTCGGCGTCGACCCGCAGCGCGCCGGCGGTGCGGTCGAGGAACTGGCGCAGCTTCCGCTGCCGTCGCTCGCTCGGGGTCATGGGGCCGCGTAGCGCCCCGGCGGCGTGCCGACGTGCCGCTTGAAGTGCCGGCTGAAATGGGCCTGGTCGTGGAAGCCGACGCCCGCCGCCACCAGCGCGATCGGTTCCCCGTCCAGCAGCCGCCCGCGCGCGGCGTCGATGCGGCGTGCCACCACGTACTGGTGCGGCGCGATCCCGAAGGTCCCGGTGAAGCTCCTGACGAGGTGGCAGGGTGAGGCGCCGAGCGCCTGTCCCGCCTGGGCGAGCGTGGTGCGCTCGAATAGTCGCAGGTCGAGCAGGTCGCGCAGCTCGCTCGCCAGTGTGCCCGGCGGCCGGTCGGGCGGGTCGGGGGGCCGGTCGCCCAGGTGCGCCCGCAGCCGCTCCCCGACGTCCACCAGCCGCGCCTCGGCCTCCAGCGCGTCGTCCGGCTCGTCGAGCGCCCGGTGCAGGGCGTGGACGGCACGACGCAGCGCGGGCTCGTTGCTGTCCGGCCGGTCGACGGCTCGGCCGGTCAACCGCTCGTCGAGCACCTCGGTACCGATGTACAGGACGCGTTTGCGGAACCCGCCGGCGCCGGCGGCGCGGCCGTCGTGGACGACGTTGGGCGGCAGGATCGTGACCCGCTCGCCGCCGGCTCCGCGGGCCCGGGTCTCCAGGTCGTAGCGGATCCAACCGTCGTCGACGATGAACACCGTCCAGGCGTCATGCACGTGCGGCGGGTAGGCATAGCCGACGAAGCGGGCGTGGAAGACCTCGCGCACGCCCGCGACCACCGGCTTCCACGCGCGGACCCACTCCACCGACATGGCAAGATCGTACAAGACCGTCCCCTGCCCGCCGTTGTCCACTGCGGTGCATGAACGAGCTGCTCGGACTGGTGGGGTTCGCCTTCGTCGGCTCGATCACGCCAGGGCCGAACAACGCGTTGCTGCTGGCGTCAGGGATCCGGTTCGGCTTCGGCCGGACCGTCCGCCACGTCGCCGGGACCGCGGTGGGCATGGCGGCGTTGATCCTCGCCGTCGCCGCAGGGATCGGCGTCCTGCTGCTGGCGGTGCCAGGCGCCGACCTGGCGCTCAAGGTGATCGGCTCCGCCTACCTCCTCTACCTCGCGTTCAGGATCGCCGGCAGCCGGGGAGGCGGCCGAGCGGACATCTCGCGGCCGCTCGGGGTCCTCTCCGCGGCGGCCTTCCAGTTCGCCAACGTCAAGGCGTGGCTGTTCGCCCTCGCCGCGGCGGGCACCTTCCTCCCTCCGGAGCTGGCGCCGGCGGCGGGGGCACTGGCGGTCGCCGCGACCTGTGCGGTGGTGATCCTGGGGACCGCGGCGGTGTGGGCCGCCGGCGGCGCCGCGCTGCACCGCGTCGTCGACGGTGGGCGGGCCCAGCGGATCGTGAACCTCACCCTGGCGCTGCTGCTCGCCGTCTCGGTGGCATTCATCTGGCGGTAGCCCCGGCGCGGAGCACGGCCCTCCCGTCTGCCGCCGCCAGCCGCTCGGCGAGCGGCCCCGGACGGGAGATCGCGTAACCCTGGGCGTAGTCGACACCGAGCTCCCGCAGGCAGTCGAGGACCGCCTGGGTCTCGACGAACTCGGCGATGGTCCGCAGCCCCATCTCGTGGCCGATCCGGTTGACCGCCTCCACCATCGCCCGGTCGATGGAGTCGTGCGCGATGCCCCTGACGAAGTGGCCGTCGATCTTCAGGAAGTCGACCGGCAGGTTCTTCAGGTAGGCGAACGACGACAGGCCGCTGCCGAAGTCGTCGAGCGCGAAGCGGCAGCCCAGGTCCCGCAGCTCGTTGATGAACAGGACCGCCACCGCCAGGTTGGTGATCGCCACCGTCTCGGTGAGCTCGAAGCAGATGACCTCGGGGGGGATCCGGTGCTCGGCGAGCCGCGCCCGGACGAAGGCCAGGAAGGTCTCGTCGCCGATCGAGGCGCCCGAGAGGTTGATCGAGTAGAGGTCCCGGTGGGGGCCGGCGCCGGGCAGGTACCGGCCGGCGAGCGCGGCGAAGGCGGTCGCCACGACCCAACGGTCGATCGCCGGCAGCAGGTCGTAGCGTTCGGCGGCCGGGAGGAACGCCGCAGGCGGCACCAACCCGCCGTCCTCGGCCCGCATCCGCAGGAGCAGCTCGGCGAACTCACCCGGCGGGCCGCCGCCGACCGGGACGATCGACTGGCAGTACAGCTCCAGCCGGTGCTCGCGGATGGCGGCGAGGATGCGCCCGGCCCACTGGGACTCGCCCTGGCGGCGGCTCTGCTCGCCGTCGTCCGGCTGGTAGACGTGGACCCGGTTCCGGCCCTTGTCCTTGGCGGTGTAGCAGGCGGCGTCCGCTGCCTGCATCGCCTCGTCGACGCTGGCGGTGAAGGAGTTGATCGCCACCACGCCGATGCTCGCCCCGACGCCGAAGGTGCGCTGCTCCCACACGAACCGCGACTGCGCCACGGCCTCGCGCAGCTCCTCGGCCCTGGCCCGGCCGCGGTCCAGGGGGCAGCTCTCCAGCAGGATGCCGAACTCGTCGCCGCCCAGGCGCGCAAGGCTGTCGCCGCTGCGGAGCCCGGCCTGCAGCACCGCGGTGAGCTGCCGCAGCAGCGTGTCGCCGGCGACGTGGCCGCAGGTGTCGTTGACGATCTTGAAGCGGTCGAGGTCGACCAGGCACAGCACGTGCTCCCGGTGCTGGGTCCTGGACTTGGCCAGCGCCTCGGTCACGCAGCGCTCGAACTCGCGCCGGTTGAGCATGCCGGTCAGGGTGTCGTGACTTGCGTGGTAGGCGAGCTGATCGGCCAGCTCCCGCTCGCCCGCCTGGGCCTTCTCCGTCAGCCGCCAGTTGGCCACCGCCGCCACGCCGGCGCCGGCGACGAACAGGGCGTGCACACCTGCCCATTTCAGCGGGCTGCGCCAAGCCTCGGCGTGGTTGTACACCGCGTGCGGTGCGAGCAGGCCCACCACGCCGTGGTCGACACCGACGTAGGCGACGGCCAAGAGGAAGGTGGCCCAATCCTGGTACAAGGTGATCACGAACAGCATCACGAAGAAATGGAAGTGGAACTCGATCAGCCCACCGGACAGGTGGACCAGCACCGCCGAGGCGGTGAGCAGGCCGAAGGTCGCCAGCCCCGCACGCACGCGCCGGCTGAGCCGCTCCCAGCCCGCCAGCCATGCCGCCACCGCCAGCGGCGCCGCCTCGGTCACGCTGTGGGGCACCCCGAAGCCCTGCACCACCCCGAAGCAGAACACCCCGACGGCGTGCAGCGCCAGCACCCACAGGATCACCCGGTGGCGCAGCCGCCAGGCCGCCTCGGGAAGCGGCGAGCCGTGCGGCAGGGCCACGCGAGCCCGCCGAGCCAGGTCGAGCAGCATGCCGACTCATCGGCCGCCGGCGGGCACTCCTTAGGATCTCGTCGGTGCTGAGGGTGCAGCTCCGCGGCCTCGACATCGCTGGCCACCATCGGGCCGGTGGTGTCGAATGGCGGGGAGGCCAGCGAAAGGAGCCAGGCATGGGGAACCCGGTGGTGCACTTCGAGGTGGGCGCGGTAGACGACCAGCGGCTGGCGAGGTTCTACGGCGAGCTGTTCGGATGGAGCGTGCTGACGGTCCCCGGCGCGAACTACACCGTGGTCGACACCAAGGGCGGCGGTGGGATCAACGGAGGGATCGGCAGGAGCCAGACCGGCGAACCCTGGTCCACCTTCTACGTCGAGGTGGACGACCTGCAGGCCACCCTCGAGGCGGCCGCGTCCCTGGGGGGCAGGACCGAGATGCCGATCGTCGAGGTCCCAGGCATGGTGACGTTCGCGATGTTCAGCGACCCGGACGGGCTGCTGGTCGGGCTGGTCAAGAGCGAGCCGCCGCGGGAGGGCGCCCCCCAGGGCCCCTCGGCCGGCGACGGCGCCCCGGTCGACTGGTTCGAGGTCCTCGGCGCCGACGCCGAGCGGACACGGGCCTTCTACACCGAGCTGTTCGGCTGGAAGGTGAACGAGGCCGACTTCCCCGGCTACGGGCTGATCGACACCGGCACCGGCCGCGGCATCCAGGGTGGCCTTGGCGCCGGCGGCGACAGCCGCTGGGCGACGATCTACGCCAGCGTCGCGGACGTCGAGCGGGCGCTGGCCAGGGCCGAGGAGCTCGGCGGCACGCGGGTCTACGGCCCCAACGCGGTCGATGACCACATGGAGACGGGTGCCTTCCGCGACCCGGCCGGCAGCGTGTTCGGCGTCTACCACCACGGCGCGCACTGACGGTCCCGGACGACGCGCCGCTGGGCTCTTCGAACCACCTGAAACGTAGTGAACCGCGCCGAACCACCGTGAACCTTTCCTAACCACGCGGATTCTGAGTAAATCTCCGATCGCAGACGACCCTGTGGTGGGACCGCGTGGCGGAGGAGGCAAGGTGGCCGGTCTGGGACGTAGCAACCTCGGAAGGATCACGCGGCGCGGGCGGCTGGCCATGAGCCTCGGCCTCTGTGTCGCGCTGGCCGTCACGTTCATCCCGCTGTCGGCGGGCGGGCAGACCCAGGGCAGGCGGCTGCAACCGCGCGGTCAAGACCTCCTCGGACGCGGCCCGCCGCAAGCTCGACAGGGACCTGCTGCAGGCCTACGACCGTCACACCAAGGGCGACGTGGCGGTCTTCGCCAGCGTCGTCGGTAGCCCGAGGGGCGCGCTGCGGCAGCTCTGCAACGGGCGGGCGACCGAGAGCGGCAAGGCCTCCCTGGTGGTCGGCTCGATCCCCACCCAGCGGCTGCTGAAGCTGGCCAGCGACCCGGCGGTCCTGGCGGTGCGGCCGATCAGCTTCCGCCGCGACGGGACCCCGCACGGCGACCTCGACCAGTCGCGGCGGCCCGCGATGCTCACCGGCGCCGCCAAGGCGGCCGCGGTCGCCGAGGCGCAGAACGCCGACGTGCCCTACGCCGACGCACCGCCGCCGCGCGGTTCCACCTTCGAGCAGTACCGCAAGCTGAACGTCCTGGACGCCAGGAGCCACAACTTCACCGAGGCGTGGAACAAGGGCTTCACCGGCAAGGGGTCGACCGCCGCCGTGCTCGACAGCGGCACCGACTGGGGGCACCCCGACCTGATCGGCGCGGACGTGGCCGAGGACGCCAGCGGCTGGCCGGCCGCCTTCGACCCCTTCGGCACCATCGAGTGGCTGGTCGCCCCAGGCCGGATCGACGCAGGCCTGAGCTGGTACGTGCGCACCACCGAGGCGGACTGCCCCGCCGGCGGAGGCGCCACCTGCACGTCAGCTTCGCCACCCGGACCGGCCCGTCGCGGAACTTCAACGTGCCGCCGGGCACGGCGACCCACGACTACACCTTCCCGTCCGCCTGGACCAAGTCGGGCAGCGTCCGGCTCGGCAGCCACCCCGACGACTTCGCGCTGGCGCTGTTCGGGGAGCGGCCGGCGTTCCTGGTGACCGACCCGAACGAGGCCGGCGTCTACGACACCGTGTACGTGGACCTGAACGACGACCACAGCTTCGCCGACGAGAAGCCGGTCACCAAGGAGTCGCCGCGCTCCTGGCGCGACGTCAACGGCGACGGCTTCGTCGACCTGTCCGGCGGCCTGCTCTACTACATCTCCGACGGCACGGACGCGTCGGGGCGGCCGGTGCCGGGCGGCCTCGAGGCGTTCGGCGTGGAGATCAAGGGCGAGCCGGGCGAGCTGCTCGCCTGGTCCGGCGACTTCGACCCGCCCCTCGGCGGCCACGGCACGCACTGCGCCAGCAACATCGTCGGGCAGGGGGTCTCCAACGGGAAGCTGCCGACCTTCGACGACCTGCCGGGCGACGGCAAGTACCCGGGCGCGGTCGTGGGCGGGGCGCCGCACGCCACGATGGTCCCGTTCGGCGACATCTACTTCAACTTCAACTTCTCCACCCAGTTCGCCTATCTGCTGACCAACCTGCTCGAAGTCGACGTCACCTCGAATTCCTACGGCGAGTCGCAACTCGACAACGACCCGCTGGACGCCGACAGCCAGGAGGCGGACATCTGGGCGACGGTGTTCGGCAACCGCACCACCGCGGTCCACTCCAGCGGCAACGGCGCCCCCGGCTTCGGCACCACCACTCCCGCCTCGCCAGTCACCGGCATCAAGGTGGGCGCCTCGACCCAGTTCGGCGGCACCGGCTGGGACTCGATCAAGAGCTACCGGCAGGTCAACGACAACGACGTGGCCAATTGGTCCGACCGCGGCCCTGGCGCCAACGGCTCCAACGGCATCGACCTGGTGGCCGACGGGGCCTACTCGCCTGGCAGCGTGCCGGTGAACGCGATCGTCGACGGCACGGTCGCCTGGGAGACCTGGGGCGGTACCAGCCGCTCGACGCCGGTGGTGGCTGGGGCGACGGCACTGGTCTACCAGGCCTGGCGCTCCGCGCACCCGGGCGCGGCGATCCCGCAGGACTTCGGCGACAAGGTCAGGCAGTTCCTGAAGTCGGGCGCCAAGGACCTCGGCTACGAGTCCTACATCCAGGGCTCCGGCTCGCTGGACGCCGGCAGGGGCGTGCGCCTGGCGCGGGGCACGAGCGCCACCGTCAGTCCCGACGAGTGGCGGCCAGGGGACTTCCAGGGCGAGGAGTTCCGCGCCTTCCCGCACCTGATCGCCCCCGATGAGAGCGCGACCCAGCGGTTCACGCTCGACGGCCCCGGCGGCTACACGATCTCTGACCGGGTGCTGCGGCGCACCGACACCACCAGCTTCGACTTCACCACCTCGGACGTCGGCAACGAGACTCCGGTGCTGTTCAACGCCCCCAACTACCTGATCGACATCACCAAGCTGGTGAAGTCGCATCCCGAGGCCGACCTGATGGTCATCCGGTCGAACTACCCGTACGCCCAGTTCGATCCCAACGACGACTACAGCGCCGACCAGCAGTGGCGCATGGTCACCTACAACTGGACCGACCGGAACCGCGACCGGCGCCTGTTCAGCGACCGCGACCGCGACGGCACCCTTGACGAGTTCCCGTCGACCGAGACCACCATCGACGCGACCCGATCCCCGACTTCACCAGGTCGGAGATCCAGGAAGGTGAGTACGAGCGCATCACCTATATCAACCAGGAGACCAACGGCTACACCAACGTGGTGCGCTCGCCCCGGAAGCGGATGGCCGACGGCGTCTTCCTCGGCTTCTACCACAACATCGCCAACCCGGACATCACCAAGACCAGCTTCCACATCCAGGTCGACTTCTTCTCGAACACCGACTGGTCGTGGGTCAACACCCCGAGCCACGCCTCCGGGTCCTTCACCGCCCGCATCAAGGTGCCCGCCGGGACGCCCTACGGGCTCTACGACGGCGCGCTGGTGGTCTCCGGCAACGACCAGAGGAGCATCGTGCCGGTCGCTGTCACGGTCGCGGCGGTCGCGCCGCAGGACGCCGACGGCAACCTCACCGGGGCGCTCCACTTCGGTGGCGCCGCCGTCGCCAACGCGCAGCGCAACCAGCTCTACAACAACGGCTCGGTGTTCGACGCCAAGGACTGGGGCTGGCGGGCCGAGTCCGGTGACTGGCGCTTCTACTACTTCGACGTGCCCAGGAAACCCCCTGCGGGCACCCAGCTGCTGGCCGACACCACCTGGGCCGGGCCGTCACCGCACAACGACGTCGACACGCTGGTCTTCGGCAAGGCCTCCAACACCTATCAGTTGCTCGACGGGTCGGACCCGATCTTCGCGCCGTACGCGCTCGGCACCGTCGGCGGCAGCCAGAACACCACCGTCGGCGCCGGCGTGTGGCTGTTCAACACCGCCACCGGCGGGCCGGAGGAGCTGGTCACCGCCCCGGTGCAGCAGAGCCTGCACGCCGTCGTGCAGCACGAAGTGAACATGCAGCACGACAACGGCGAGGTGAACCTGCCGTTCAGCACCACGGTCGGGAGCATGCAGCTCACGCCCGACC